>NZ_PEAZ01000039.1:0-60668 GCF_002734245.1 Sphingobacterium sp. 1.A.4 | reverse complement strand
AATATGGACTGCACTTATCGGGATCCTGCTCTTTAAGTACATTCAGAAGAAAGCAAAGTACGACTGGAACCTCTCGAATCTGGTCAACTTTATCAGGCTGAACATATTCGTGAAAATTGATCTGTGGAAATGGGCGGATGATCCGTTCATTTCAGGAAAACCTCCCGATAAAAAAGGACAATATGTGCTCTTTTAGTAACACACATAGGATACCTTTCCAGTAATTAACCAAATTCTTCAATTGAACACAAATGGAGAAGGATTTTTTATGCCAAAAAATTTATTTAGGACAGTACTGTATTGAATATTATTTTGATGTCAGATTGATTAAATTTAATGAATATACAAGAGAAGATGAATTTAGCGACAAGGTTTATCAACTTAGAATGGAGCTTAAAAAGTATAATGATTTTTACGGAATTGAATTGGCAGAGTTAATTGACAAAACCAATAATAAATACAGAAAGTTATTATAAGCAAGTATTAATCTTTTCATAATATGTCAACACACTATATTGATGCATCTTGTACTCAAACTAATGAAATACAAAATCGCAATAACGCTATAAAACAGGCTTTTAAAAACATTGAAGAAACTTTATTGAGAGTCCAATCTTGGCTTAAACAAGAAGAGCTAAGATTTAGTGTTAAGAGTGATTTCCTGAATTCAAAGCAATCGCAATCATTAATTAAACAAATTACAACTCCATTTGCAATAGTTTCTTTGGGCTGTTCCCCTGAAGGTATATTTAGTATAGTTTATAGTCTAGATCATCGGATAAAAGATCTTATAGGTGATTATTTTACTAATACTCTCCTAAGGAGAATCTACGAATTTACAAGTGGTGATTTAGAAGGGAAAATACACATTGGTTCTTTGAATAGTGATTGCTTTTCTACAATTTCTCAAATGATTGATTTAGCTGAAAATAATTCACACCATAATGTTACTAAAACAGCCTTTATTGATGGATTAGAGTAATAAAATTCTTAAATATAAATAAAGCCTCTCCATTAGAAGAGGCTTTATTTTTTATTAGATATTTATTTTCTAATAAACGCCAATATGTTCTACCCAAGCATTAACCCTTTCTAATACTTCATCACCTGGCACACCTCTATCTAAATAATACCATTTCTTATCATGTTTCATGTATAAAGCTACTGCTAAAAACGTGTCATTTCCTTTAGTAACAGAAATTACATGAAAATCATTATTCGCTTCTGGAAGTCTTTCACTTGTTTTTACCCAATTCATATTTTTAAAGATTTTTTAATTTTTTATTCTGCTGAATATAGATAAATTGTTCTTTATTCTTTAAAGTGGGACAAGAAAATTTCAAAGGATTTTTATTTTTAGGATTTCGAGTCCTGTTTTATATTTTTAAAATATCCCAAAAGAACTTTATTTTTAGTTTTTTAAACCTTGAATATTTTATTTTTGATTTCATAAATAATAATGATGGATGCAACTCAGTGGAGTGACCTTGATAAAATCTTGCGTCTCCTTTACCAAAACAGGCAAGGCATGTCTTGGTATGATGTTTATACTCAATGTAATTTGGATAGAGCGTATGCACAATCTTTATATGAAATTGCCGAAGCGTATGAATATATAAAAATAGACCACAAAGGTTTTAATTCTAAAGATCCTGATCCTCATTTTGTGAAATTAACTAAAGAGGGAATAGTTTTTTTTTCTAAAACTAATTTTGTGGAGCAAAATTTAAAAACGTATGATTCAAATCAAAATATCACTATAAATAATACAATTTCTAACTCCCAAGGTGTTAATATAAACAGTGATAACAATAAATCTATTAATGTCAATGAATTGCCGTCTCTGAAAAAGAAATGGTGGACAAATCCTTGGCTCGTAACAATTGGCTCTGCAATTTTCCTAGCCATATTTTTTTATTTAATTAAATCTGTATTAAATATCGATTTATAGTCTAAGTTATTAACCTAATAGAACAATTGTTAAAATAAAAATCAAAATTTTTTACTTTTTTTTTGTTGGCATATCCTACTCATTGCTTATAAAGTTTAATTTATAATATTTTGAAGGTTGGGCACGAAAATTTTCAAAGGATTATCATTGCAGATTTTGGTGTCCAAATGTAATTTTAAAAAAATTTGATAAAGAAGAAAAAGTGTTAGTCATGCTATTCCTTTTTCAGAAGTTTATTTATGTCATCCATTGTCAACCATGGTCTTTTTTTATGAATCATTTTATGACAATTTGAACATAGCATTGCAATATCCTCTACTCTAGTTATATGATCAGTTGACATTTCACTAACAGCAATAGTATGATGTCCTTCAATGAAGTCCTTACCTATATTTCCATAGATATTTTCAAAATCAAATCCACAAACTTGACAAAATAATCTTCCGTTTTCTTTTTTGAATTTCTCCTTTGCAAGGGAAATTACTCGGCTATTTCTCTCCCGATATTTATGTGTTCTTTCAACAATTTTGCCTTCTGGAAATTCACCTGTTAAATCTGCGTTGTTTTCGAAATCTCGACTTATTTCTAATTGCCAAAATTTTCTGGGTGCTCCAAAAGAGCCCTTTTCACTAGGTTGAATACCAAGAAGATTGCAATATTTTAAATACTTTTCATTTAACTTGTCATTCAAAAGAGGTTTTGATTCTAAAATTTTGATAATAGCTTTATTAGTTTCTCTACCGTCTTTTTCTTCTGAAACAGAATGCTTTTCAAGTTTATTGTTTTTGTAACCAATAAATCGACTTGGGGCAAATCGAATCTCTTTGCCAATTTCGTAAGCAACGAAACAAGTGCCTCGTTTAATTAATGCTTTAGCCTCATTCATTGAATATTCATCTCCTTCTGTTAAGTAACCTTCTAATGTGTCAATGTTCTTAATAAGTTGATTTTTATTATTTATCAGTTTCATATTTAGTCAAGTTTTGGTGCTATGCATAATTTTCAAAGGGGAAATAGTGAAAAAAGATTGAAGTCCAAATTTTTGAATATTTTGGATGCTGTCAAGTATAGATATTGAGGCGTGTGAAGGTTTTGGTTCAGATGTTGGTTAATATAACTGAAAGGTTAAAAGATACTTTTAATGTAAGAGAATATCTTTACTTTTAATAAGTTCTTTTAAAATGTTCTTGATTTTTCAAGTTTACTAATAATGTTTTCAGCTCTTTTGATATTTATCCTTTTATATAAAGTTTAAAGGGTCAAAGTTCTCATCTTCAAATGTTGTTGCATTGTAAGTTTTAAATATCGCTTCCTCTAACCAAATAACTCTAATGTTTTCCATTGTGCAGAATTCAATAAGACTACTTAGTGGTCTTTGGGAGTATACTATAAACTCATTTATATTTTCATAACCCATTTGTCTATTTACAATAGAAAATTTATAATATTTAAGCTGTCCTACGCCTTTAATCGTTTGTTTTTCTTGATCAGAGATTGAATTTAAAATTGTTTTAATTTCAAAAACTAAGGCTGTTTCATCCAATGTTGATAAACAATCAAATTTACCTTCGTACAATTCAAATCCTTTTTGCTCACAAAATACCCCAAGTCTTCTTACTATTTCTTGATGTTCAGCTAAACGCTGTTGACGGATCCTAATTGATTCTGTGTAATCAATACTTACAGTTGAAATAATATTAAAAATGGGATCAACGGCAATTGTGTCAGATGTCACAGACCTATATTGAGAATATGGAATCCCATCCTCGTTTATTGTTTCCTCTGGTATAATGGTTAAAACTTCATCCTCCGTAATTATAACTTTTCCAATGGGATAAGAGTTATTCCCCTTTCTTGTAATATCTCCCAATTGTTCTGCAATTCCCGGAAGAATTTTAACTGCATTTTTTGCCATAGCTTCTGAAGTACCGGTTACAGCAAGTATTTCTTGGAATGTTAACTCAGATAGATGTATTATTCTATCATATTCCTCAGGGGAATCATTTTCAGCTTCAAGTGAAAGCATCAATTTCTTTGTTTCAATTCCTGATTTATCTTGAACAAGTTTTAGTAAGATTCTATATGGATGACTTATTTCCCCATCATTTCCTTCTAGCCCCAATTGTAAAAAAGAATTTTTCCATAATTCTCTTTTTATCCCTACACTTTGGGAAGATAAAAGTTGTATTGCTTGAGGACTAAGAACACCAGATTTATTCTCGTAAACCGTCAAAAAACCAAGAAGTTGAAATAGACGTCTAATATCCCTAGCGACAGTTAAATACCCTCTATTTGACTTTGGTTTTTCTTCTTCTAATGCAAGAAATTCATCTACTGTAAGGTGCTTTTCTCTATATGTATAAATACCATTTCTTGTTAAAATCTCACCGAAATTTTCATCTTTTAAGGCTATTTCCTCATCTATCAGTTGTTTAATTGATGATAATGCATTAAATAGTTTGTCTAAATCATTGAATTGATGAGGAAAATTTTTCATTAATTTTCAGAATTTAAGTTGAAACAAATATAACATTTGTTTCAACTTTTTCAATATCTTGCTTTTTGATGTTCAATTCCTTTATACGAGAATTAGCTATTTTAATATATTCTTTGTTTTTCTCATAAGCAATAAAGTTTCTATTATTATTAATTGCACTAACACATTCACTACCTGATCCAGCAAAAGGAATAAGAATTAAATCATTCTCGTTAGAAAAGTGTTTAATAATTCTATCGCAAATTGCTAATGGCTTTTGCGTTGGATGATTAACTTTTTCCTGTGAAAATCGTTTTCCTGCTAGTACAGGAATATTCCAAACATCTCCTGCATGTTTTCCATCTGGATGAGGTGTCCAAATTTTACCGTTTTTTGTTATTTTGTTTTTTAATCGTTGCGTACTCTTATATGGTTCTCTTATTTGATGATAAGTGTAATTGTCAGTTTTAGAGAACCAAAGAATTGGTTCATAATTTGCTGATGGAGAATTTTTATATCCTGAAAATCCATTTTCATAATACCAAATTATTTGCCTTCTATACTTTAAATTTTTTTGATATAAATGAACATGAAGATGACATAAATAATGATGGATACCATAAACGAAAATAGATCCTGTTGGTTTTAATTTCAGAATCGCAACATCAAGCCATTTTTTAGACCATACAATCCAATCTTCTACATTATTCCAATTGTCTGAAGAATTTCCAAAATCCTTATTCAAGTTATACGGCGGGTCTGCAATAATTAAATCAATTGACTGATCTTCCAGTTTATTCATTTCTCTAATACAGTCTCCTTGGTATATTTTATTTATCTCAATCATCTTTTTTTTTGATATTTTGGAAAATTAAAACGTTTTGGTGGTGCATATTCGGAACAAACGAAAAAGGATATCCATAAGGGTAAATACTTTTATGCCTTTGATACAATATCTTAATTCCCTTTAGAGCAAAATTCCCCTTTTTTTCTATCTCGTTAGCTAAATCCGCATGGAAAGTATAGTACTTTTCTTTTTTTCTAAAGTCACTAACAATTACACACATATATTTCCCTACTTTTAAAGGCTTAGAACAATCGTTAAAAAACTTAGCAAGTGTATTAAGGAATTGTTTATAATCCTCGATATTAGCCAAATCTTCATTATTGTCACTATACTTATAGTCTAAATTGTTTTCCACTCGTTCTTTACCTTTGTGGTCAACAGTTTCTAATATATTCCAATAAGGAGGACTTGTTACAATAAAATCAAATTCATTACTTTTAAACTTCTTAATTTCCTTTTGACTATTACCATTTATTAAATACTGCTTTTCTTTAAAAGGAAAATTATCAGGAACCTCTAATTTGATTCTTTGTAATCCTAGATTATGATACTTTAGATTTAATTCTATACCGTATCCAATTCTTTTATTGTAAGCACATGCTTTGACTGTTGATGCTACACCAGAAAAAGGATCCAGTACTTTATCGTTTTCTTTTGTAAAAAATTGAATAAGTCTACCAACGTCTTGAAATGAAAAAGGCGCGGGATGTTGCTTTTCAATTTGTGCATCTTTATTGCCTGCACCCAAGCCCTTTTGACTAAATACTGTAATTGTTTCAGGTAACCATTCTTTTGCTGTCAAATCATTCAATCCGTTATTTATTGCGAATGCAGACTCTTCACTTGGAAAAAGAATAGCATTCGCCTTATCTAAATCACCTGCGGAGTGAAATAAAGCAACATCATCCCAATTATCAATAAATCTACTTGGAATTCTCAATTGAACTCTATTTTTCAAAATTTCATTGAGTTTTCTTCTCGCAAGTATATTTTGTTGTTCCTGTTTTACAGGAACTACTTCTTTTTTCTCTTTTTTATAGAAATGGTATTTCATTTAGTTTTTTTCTCGTACTTAACCTGCTCTTCTGCGACTTTTAAGGCATTTATAGCCTCGTCTTCATTCTTGACAATATCATAAATCTTCGAACCAATCCACAAAGCATCTAATTCAGCGTATGAATAGTTGAATGTTTCACTAATTGTTTTCAAGTGTTCTCTTTTCAATGCCTTTTGGTCAGATTCAACTTTACTTAAAAAACCATCTCCAACCTCAAGTATGGATGCTAATTGCCTTTGAAGCATACCTTTAGATTCTCGTAATTCTCTTATTTTTTGTCCAAGTGTCATTTTACCAAATTTAGACTTGACTAATTTAGGTCAAATATAATAATTATTTTTGAATTCAGTTTTCTTATTTCTCCCTTTTAAGTTATCCTTAAAAAATCAATACTGAAAATAAGGGGGGGCTAACCAATATTAAATTTTAAACTAAAATTATGAATATTTATAATAGGTTATAAGGCATTCCGTTTTGGAATTACCGCCATTAATATACGCCAAACCAAGCTATAAATAAAACGGTTTCCCGTAATTTATTTATAGAGCTACGCTGTTTGTCATAATTATTGGCTTGGTAATCCCTTCACTCCATAAAAGTTCCTTTGTCTTTTAACTAGGTATTGACATACCTGGTTAAAATCCAACCACTTTTAGAGTTTGGCTCGCCTGCTGATCACTTAGGCTTCGATGTTGTCATTATTTTTGATATACCCACCACACAATTCATTTTCAAAAATATCGCCAACAGTCTTCGTATACTTCGTATATATCGTTGAATCGTCCTTGCGGACTTTTTTTCAACGACCTGCGTTCAACTCGCAGTCGGCGAGCAATTCTGAGCTTGTGCAAATTGGAGGGGCACGGAAAATTTCAATGGGTTTAAATTGTAAAAAATGGAGTCCAATATCTTGGTCTCTTCAAAAAGTGAGACGAAAGTGAGACGAAAACAAACATTTTTACTGCTTTTTCTTTATTTTTATGAAAGGAATATTTAATAGAATTTTTTAATCCTCGTTTTAACTGAACTTAAAAAAAACAGGCATAAAGCGCACTTCAGAGTCATAAAACAAAAAACCATCCCTATTATCTAGAGATGGTTTCCAGTGACCCCGCTGAGGCTCGAACTCAGGACCCACAGATTAAGAGTCTGTTGCTCTACCAACTGAGCTACGAAGTCGTCATTAATCCAAATGTACGAACAATTAGGCAATATCATAAGAGTGATTTGATACAAAACTGCTTTCCATCCAAAAATGTAGTAGTCAAAAACTACATTTCAAAATTCACAGTTAAATAATCTCCTTATTCTAATGTCTGAAATACCTTATAACAACCTTAAAAAAATCTGTTCTAAGGGTATCCCAACTATTTATATTTTTCAACATTATGAAACATTTTTTAAAAATTTTGAAAAGATTTTATTTAATATATCCCTTCTAACATTTTTTTTTTTGCCTCAGGAAACCACCTGGTCTAACTGGCTTTAGAATTCACTAAGAGTTGAATAATTAGTCCGGAAGGGATAATCAGATACAGCTGTCTAAATGCACATGGATAGCAGCCTATACTACCTATTAATAAAACAAGCCCCTGTATTGAATTCCATACAGGGGCTTAATTTTATCTGTTGTTTATTATTTTCTTGCCTATTTCTTCAGGTCCTTTAAGATTTCCTGCACAGCGCGTTCCAATTGCGGATCTCTATCCGCCATGCGGTCTGCTGTCGTATTCTTTACAGCGATATCTGGCGCAACACCCGTTAACTCCAGATCTTTTCCGTCCAGGGTATAACATCCCCAAGATGGCAATCGGTAGAAAGAACCATCCACCAATCCTTTACCAGAGGTAAAGATAATCCAGCGGTAAGTCTCTGTTCCGATGATCTTGCCAAGTTTTAGCTCCTTGAATCCTGCAGCCGTCATCTCTGCATCACTTAAGGATTGCTCATTGATCAATAGCACTATAGGTTTGGCAGCGGGAGCAAAATTACTCTGAGGCGATTTCTTACCGCCACGGTACTGCCATTGCAAATAAGGTTTCTGCGACAAAAAGCGTAATACCTCATCATGAACATTTCCTCCTGTATTATACCTCAGGTCCAAAATGATGGCATCTTTATTGTTTTCCTGCTCGGCCATATCCAACAAAAAGGTGTTCAGTTCGCCTGCCCCCATGTTCTTCATGTGCGAATAGGCAATACGGTTGCCACTCATTTGATCTACCTTCGAACGGTTTCCTTTGATCCATTCATCATACAGTAATTCCTTAAAGGCTGCCCCACTTTGCGGACGGATATTCACATCCACATCTTTTCCATTTCTATTCACCGTCAATTGCAGTTCGCTCGCTAAGGAAGGCATCGTCAGGTAATAATCCCGATCCAAGGATCTATCAATCTTGGTACCATTGACTGCCACCAGCACATCCCCTACCTGCAGATCAACCCCTATACGGGATGCCGGACTGTTTCTTACGATCCGCGAAATCTTGTAGGGGTTCGATGGATCATAGGTAACCCCCAATTCATTGCTCACAAAATTGAAGTCTTTTCTTTCATCAGATCCCATCGTACTGAATCCCATGTGAGAGGAGTTCAGCTCGCCCAACATATCGTTCAACATGATCCGGAGGTCTTGTCTATTGTTTATTCCAGGCAGGTAGAAAGCATATTTTTGCTTGATGCCTTCCCAATCCACCCCATGGAAGGAAGGATCGTAAAAGTTCTCCTCCACATTTGCCCAGGTCTCATAGAACATCTGTTGGAATTCCTTATCCAGATCCCTGTTGAATTTGGAGCTGATCTCTACCCGCTCTAACCGGTTCTGATCGATGTTGTACTTTTGTAAAGTGCCCTGTGCCAGTACAAAATACTTTCCATCCACTTCGATGATGTGGCCGAAACCTCCATCCATCACTTTCTCGGTTTTTGCTGCTGTAAATGGTTCATACGTTATCCTGTATAGCCCAAAATTTCCTTCATGATTGGATTGGAAGAACAGAAACTGTTTCTCGCCTTTGGCAAATGCCTGTGGACCACTTTGTGAACCCGCAAATGGGCTCACCTGTTGGATCCGGTCCAACAGACCATTGAAATCGATGCTGACCACATTTTTCTTGGTTTCTGTTTTCGGCTCTGGCTTTGCTGCAGCGGTTTTTACCGTTTTATCTTTTTCAGGCGTTTTCATATTGTTGCTGGTATCTTTCTGTTCCTTTTTAGGTTCTGCAAAAAGCTCATCAAATTTGCTCAAGCGATAAGGTTCATCGAAATTCTCCAAGGCCATCCGGAAGATGCTGGCATTCCCCATTCCCATTGGGTAAGATGGCTTGGTGCGATTTCCGGCAAAATAGATATACTTTCCATCAGCAGAGAATACCGGAGAGGTTTCCGATACGCCTGTATTTGTCAGGTTATGGGTTTTGTTATTGGCTAGGTAGTGAACAAAAATATCCTGTTCAAAATTACGCATGGCTGTGAACAGCACATACTGACCATCCGGTGAAAATGAAGGGGATGAATTTTGGAATGCCCATAATTCATCCTTCACAATGGTATTGCTCTTCAGGGAATTCAGATCCAAGATCCTTACCTCATCTCGGCCTGATAGGTAAACCGCCTTTGTTCTTTCCTTATTGAAATTGATATCCCTATTGTTCCTCTTGTCGGAGGTCAACTGTTTGGTCTCCCCTTTTCCATCTGCTGAACGGCTGAACCAGTTCTGGTATCCAGCAAAAGTCTGGCTGAAAACCAAGGTCTTGTTGTCCTTTAACCAGATCACTTCCATTACCCGCTCGCCCGAAGATGGCATTTGCCGAACAAATTTTCCATCGATATCCGAAACGAACAACTCTCCACGTGAAACAAAGGCCAGTTTTTTACCATCCGGAGATACATCATAATTAGAGATTTGGCCCTTAACATCAAATTCCTTCGATTTTCCAAGCACTTGGTTTCTACCAAGAAGAATAGAAGGTTGAGTTGTTTTTTTACTGGCTACATCATAGATGTACAATTGATAGCCTTTTTCGAAAATTACCGAAGAGCCATTGGCCGCCACTTGTGGCGAACGGATGGATTCCTTAAAATTGGTCAGTTCCGTTTTCCTGCCATTCTCAAAGGTGTAAAGGTTGTATTCATCGTTTCCTTCATCCGAAGCAAAAAAGATCTTGCCGGACTTATCCACCGTTGGCCATAGATCCTTACCGATGTAATTCGTGTATTCCTTGAAGGATTTATCCTTCGGATTATACCCTTTAATATCCGGGTTGAAAGCTCCTTTATAGCGCTTTCTATTGGCAGCTGTATAACTCTCCCAAGTATCAGTAAACAAGAGTTCTCCACTTGGGGTCTCTACCATCCCATGGATATAGTTGAAAAAATGGGGAATGATACGTTGGGCTGTCCCGCCCTTGCTGTTGACCTTATAACTGCTCATTCGGTTTTCCCTTCCGGATGTGAAGTAGACATTCTGGCTATCCCAGCTCCAACTATCCACCTCATCGGAAGATTCGTGGTAGGTCAGCTGTTGGATGTCACCGCCTTCCAAGGGCATCACATACACATCCATATTTCCATTCTGATTAGCTGAAAATGCCAACCATTTCCCATCGGGAGAGATTCTTGGGGAAACTTCATTTCCAGACATGGCCGTTAAGCGTAAAGCATTTCCTCCTGTACTGGGCACTTTCCATAGATCACCTTCATAACTGAAAACGATGGTTTTCGCATCAGGACTCAATGTTGGGTTCGAAAGAAAAGTGGGTTGAACTTGCGCCATGCATGCACTTCCTCCAGCCAGGAGCAAGGCAAGGGTTAATATTGATTTGTTCATGTATTAGGTGTCTAATATGTACTGAATGAACAAATGTAACATTCAGAAACCCAAATTCCATCTATTTATCTAATTTTGCTGAAAATCACAGGTACATGACTTCCCAGACAGCAATAAAACCCAACATCAGTCAACAATATAAAAAAAGGATCCGTTTAGCCGTATCCCTATTTTATTTCGGACAGGGGCTTGGTTTTGCGACATGGGCAAGTCGGATCCCTACTATCAAAACCGCATTAGGCCTTTCTGAAGCCCAATTGGGAACTCTATTACTGATGATCCCCATCGGTCAATTGCTGACGCTCCCTCTAGCTGGTTTTTTGACCAATAGGTATGGTAGTCATCGTTTATTGCCTTGGGCATCTGCATTTTATGCGCTTCTGTTGATCATTATTGGTTTTTCCCCAAATATATGGATGCTCGGCGCTTCCCTGTTCTTTTTTGGCGTCATGGGAAATATGTGCAATATATCCGTGAATACACAGGGTGTGTTGGCGGAGGAGCTGTATGAAAGACCCATCATGTCCTCTTTTCATGGAGCCTGGTCATTAGCCGGGTTTACCGGTGCACTGATCGGGATATTAAGCATGAATCTGGAATGGACCAGCATACAACAGTTTGTAGGAATTTGTGTGCTGCTCCTGGTCAATGTATTGCTCAATAGGAACTTTCTAATTCCCGAAATCAAGAAAGAAGAGGAGAAAAAAGAAAAATCGAAATTCAAACCTGATGGTTTGATCATTCAGCTTGGTATCATTGGTTTCTTTAGTATGGCTACAGAAGGTGCTATGTTCGAATGGAGTGGCGTCTATTTTTCAGAAGTGGTAAAAGCTCCAGAAAAACTGATCATCCTAGGATTTGGATCTTTTATGGTGATGATGGCTTTGGGACGCTTCATAGGCGATGCTGTCATCGCTAAAATTGGCAGACAACGCACTTTGCAGATCTCAGGGATTTTGATGTTTTTTGGCATGTTGGTTTCGGTTATTTTCCCTAACCTATATGTATGCACATTGGCGTTTATGCTGGTTGGCCTTGGTGTAGCCTGCAATGTCCCTACGGTTTACAGTGTAACAGGAAAACATAAAACCATTCCCGCAGGTGTTGCATTGGCTATGGTATCCAGCATATCCTTCCTTGGATTCTTAATGGCGCCGCCTTTGATTGGGTATATCGCCGAACTGTTCAACCTTCGCTATTCTTTTGCCTTGTTTTCTCTTTTTGGTTTGCTGATGTTCATCATGTGCAGTAGACTTAAAATCTTTAAAAGAGATTAATTGTTGCATGGATAACCATGAACGCCCATTTTAAAAAAACCTGCATATCAGCACTATCTAGATTAAACAAATTAATCCATGGTTAGTGTTTTATACAAAAATGAATATCTTCCTTTTCGTTTATTGAATTTCGAAACATAAAATAAGGCAAATCCATCTTTTAGCCCCTCCAAACCTATTTTTCAAAACAAAAAGCAAGGTTAATAAAGCTTTAATAATTTTTTAATGATTATTTTCTTTGTTTATATAAGCTTTATCAATAACTTTAAAACAACAACCGAATAAAAACTTATTTACCTAGGATAAACATATTACATCCTAAAATTTTAAACCTAACTAACTTATTTTATGGAAAAACCTCAAAACAAGCTGTTGGTTTTACTCATTTTTCTTACGTTGCCATTTCTTTCCATGGCCCAGCGTCAAATTACCGGTGTGGTAAAAAACGCAACAAATGGGGCTCCGATAGAGGGGGTCAGCGTATCGAAAAACCAAGTACCACAGACAGCGACCAATTCCAATGGAGAGTTTCAAGTGACGGCCAATGTAGGCGATAGCCTATCTTTTACCGGCGTTGGTTTCAAAAAGATTTCCCAAGTGGTAGATGCCCGAAACATCATGGAAATTACCATGTTCGAGGACGGCAGCGACATTGAGGAAGTAACCGTTGTAGCTTTTGGAACACAGAAGAAAACCAGTGTCGTGGGAGCTATCACAACGGTTAAAGCCGCAGATCTAAAGATCCCGGCATCCAACCTAACCGGCTCTTTTGCCGGAAAAATACCTGGCGTTATTTCCTATCAAACGTCGGGTGAACCAGGAGCAGACAATGCCCAGTTCTTCATCCGCGGGGTAACCACCTTCGGATACCAAGCCTCTCCGTTGATCTTGATCGATGGTTTTGAAGCCTCCGTTGATAACCTAGCCCGCTTACAACCTGATGATATCGAAAGTTTTTCCATTTTAAAGGATGCATCCGCTACGGTATTATACGGTGCCCGTGGAGCAAATGGTATCATCATGGTGACCACAAAAGCTGGTCGTGAAGGGCCGGTATCTGTGAATGCACGTGTGGATGTAAATACCGCCATGCCAACCAAGATGATCGATATGATCGACGGGGTGGAATACATGCGGTTGTACAACCAGGCCCGCATTACTCGTGACCCGGTGTTGGGCGCTTATTATTCCGAGCAGAAGATCCAGTCTACCTTGAACAATGAAAACCCAATGATCTATCCTAACATCAACTGGTACAACACCTTGTTCAATCCATCAACCACCAACACCAAAGCCAATGTGAACCTATCTGGCGGTGGACAGGTGGCCACTTATTACGTATCTACAGGATATGACAAGGAGTCGGGGTTATTGAAAGTGGATAGCCGAAATAATTTCAACAACAACATCGATATCAACCGGCTGTTTATCCGTTCGAATGTTATCTTCAAATTGACCAAAACCACCACGTTGGATACCCGTATCCAAGGTCGGTTTGAGCGCTATACCGGACCATATGCCTCTGCGAGTAACATCTTCCGAATGACCATGAACAGTAATCCGGTGGATTTTCCGGCCGTATATGAGCCAGATGCACAAAATGAATTTACAGAGCATACGCTCTTTGGAAATACATTCGTAACAGGTTCCCTAAAACAGAACCCTTATGCAGAAATGGTTAGGGGTTATGAGGACCGCAACGAAAGTAATATCGTGGCACAGGCTACTCTTTCCCAAGACCTTGCCTTCTTGACCGAAGGGCTGAAAATCCAAGGTAAGGCTTCGGTTAGTACCTGGAGCAAGTATTCCAGCCGCCGTAATTACAATCCTTTTTACTATGACCTGGAAAACTATAACCAGATCACTGGCGAATATACCCTATATCCCTTAAACCCAACAACCGGACAAGGATATTTAGGAGATGTGGTTCCGGGAAGAGATGCCAATGGTCATTATTACTTTGAGGCTCGCTTGAACTGGAACAGAAATTTCGGATTACATAATATAGGCGCCATGACCGTAGGGATGATGGAAGAAAAGCTTCTTACCGCAGGAAACAGTTCATCCATCTATGAAACCTTACCTGAACGTAACATGGGTAACTCCGGACGTTTGACCTACGACTTTGACAACCGCTATTTTATGGAGCTCAGTTATGGCTTCAATGGTTCGGAAAAGTTCACCGGTGAAAAGCAATACGGGTTTTTCCCTTCCGCAGGTGTATCCTGGATGGTTTCCAATGAAAAGTTCTTCGAACCTTTAAAACCTTTCTTCAGCTCGTTGAAATTACGCGGAACCTGGGGTCTGGTGGGTAATGATGCCATCGCAGGACGTGCTGGTCGTTTCTTCTACCTTTCCGACATCAGTATGGGTGGCGGCGCTTACCGTTGGGGAACCAGTTTCATGAATTCCTATGGTGGCTATTCCGTAAACCGTTATGCCAACCCGGATATCACCTGGGAGCAATCAGAAAAATACAACTTCGGTATGGAAGCCAATTTCATGAACGAATCCCTAAAAATTACCGCCGACTTCTTTAAGGATATCCGTAGCAAGATCTATATGACGCGCCAGAACTTCCCTTCTTCAGCAGGTTTAGAGGCTAGCGTAAGTGGAAACGTAGGGAAAGCAAGTTCCCAAGGTTTCGATGGATCCGTTGATTACATGAAGAACTTCAATGAAAACTTCTGGTTATCCGGTCGTGCCAACTTTACCTATGCCGTTAATAAGTTATTGGAATTGGATGAGCGGGATTACCCAGACGCTTACCTAAAACGTCAAGGCCAGAATATTAACCTTCAATGGGGCCTATTGGCAGAACGCTTGTTCGTTGATGAAAACGAAATCAACAACTCACCGCTTCAGGATTTCGGTGAATATATGGCAGGCGATATCAAATACAAAGACATCAATGGCGATGGGGTGATCAACAGCAACGACCGTATCCCAATGGGATACCCAACAGTACCAGAGATCCAATATGGTTTTGGTCTGTCCATGGGCTATAAGGCCTTCGACTTTTCATTCTTCTTCCAAGGGAACAAAAACGTATCGTTCTTCATCAATGCAACCAGTGAGTCCAACCTATCCACCGGTAATTTTGGTATTGCCCCTTTTGCAAACAGAAGAAATACCTTAGCTATCATTGCCAATGATTATTGGAGCGAAACCAATCCGAATACCCATGCTTTCTGGCCAAGACTGTCCACCGACCCGATTGAGAACAATATCCAACAATCTTCTTGGTGGTTGCGTGATGGATCCTTCCTTCGCCTGAAATCCGTTGAGGTCGGTTTCAGCCCGAAAACATTAAAACGTTTCGGTTTGAATCCTGGAAGCCGCATCTACTTTTCTGGAGAGAACCTTTTCGTTACCAGCCCATTCAAATTATGGGATCCGGAAATGGGAAGAAATGGATTGGGATACCCTCCTAACAAACGTTTCAACGTAGGTATTCAATTGACTTATTAATCTAAAAGAACCGAGAAATGAAATCATTAAAATATATCATACTTGCAGCGACATTGGCATTGGGTTCTTGTAGCAAGTACCTCGATGTAGTACCCGATAACACACTTCGATTGGAGGACATTTTCAACCTCAAGATCGATGCTTATAATGCTCTGGCAAAAGTATATAGCTATATGCCACAGGACGACAAGACCCACGTGACAAGTTGGACACTTGGGGATGAATGGATCGGCCGTCTGGACCTGAACAACACACAATCGAACCTGCGTGCCATCCGCATCATGCGCGGCCTGCAATCACAGACCAGCCCACAATTAGGCTTTTGGTCGGGAACCGAAGGAGGAAAACCATTGTATGTGGGCATTCGTCAGGCCGATGTCTTTCTGTCGAACATCGATAATGTGAAAGACATGACCGAGGGGGAAAGAAAAGATTGGAAAGCACAGGTCAAATTCCTAAAAGCATATTATACCTTCCTTTTGGTGCAACGCTATGGACCGATTGTCATCCCAGATAAAATGGCAACTCCAGAATCTACCAAAGAGGAACTTTTCATTCCAAGAAAGAAAGTGGAGGATTGTTTCAATTATATCTTAACCTTAATGGAGGAAGCGATTCCAGATCTTGTAGAAAGAGCCACTTCCAACAACTTGGGTCAGGTAGATCAGGTAGCCGCCAAAGCGATCAAAGCGAGGGTACTGTTCTTCCGAGCCAGCCCATTCTTCAATGGTAACCGCGAATACTTCGGCGATTTCTACGATAAGGATGGCCAACCGTTCTTCCCTTTGGAGGAAAATAGGGAAAAATGGAAAGAAGCATTGGATGCAATCAACGAATCCATTGCCTTATGCGAGGCCAATGGCATCGGGCTCTACCATTACGAAAAAGAACCGTTTATCTACGATCGGGAGGCATTTGCAAGCAACAAAGATCGTATGCAAAAACTATACGATTTAAGGATGTTGATCGTAGATCCTTGGAACAAGGAATTGGTTTGGGCGAACTCCAACCTTGACTATTACGAACAAGGGGAACTGGCGCATTCTTCCAACATCCGTCTGCCGGAAGGATACGGAGATGGGGTGGTCAATACCGCCACCTTCTCCTGGCAATGGATGGCAGCGACCTATCAGATGGCCGAGCGTTATTATACCGAGAACGGATTACCTATCGATCAGGATCTATCCTATGACTACAACAACCGTCATGAGATCATCCGCACACCAGGAGCTGCTGAACCTGACTATAACCATTGGAACGGCTATATGCAGCCCGGTGCAGAGACCATCAAACTCTACATGAACAGGGAACCACGGTTTTATGCCAACTTGGGGATTACAGCAGGATATTGGAGGGGACATGCCGTAAGGATCAACACCATGATGTACGGAAATGCTCATGGGGGATATAATTCTTCCCAACATACCACGGATTTCCTGACCACAGGTATCGGGACCCAAAAGTTCGTTCATCCGGAGTCCCAATCGGGGGCTTGGCAGCGTACGATCAAGTTTCCATATCCTATCATCCGTATGGCCGATCTATACTTGATGAAAGCGGAAGCGATGAATGAGTATACCGGACCATCCCAAGCGGTGTATGACGAGATCAACAAGATCCGTAATCGTGCCGGCGTGCCGAATGTGGAAGATGTATGGTCCGATCCATCCTTGGCAAGAACTGTTGGCAAACACCAGACCAAAGAAGGATTGCGAGATATCATCTTGGAAGAAAGAAGTATTGAATTTGCATTCGAGGGTATTCATTTCTGGGATATGTGGCGTCACAAAAGGGCGACTTCGGCATTCTCCTCGCCTATTTGGGGATGGACGCATACCGGGACCACAGGGTCAACCTTCTTTGTCCTGGAGGTAAAACAAGAGCGTAGATTTACCATCACGGATTGCCTATGGCCAATCAGTTTAAATGAAATGAACACGAATGGACAACTTATTCAAAATCCAGGATGGTAATTCCATTCAACACTTATTCAGAAAGATCATGAAAAAATTAGCTATAAATATTCTATCCCTCCTAGTCGGAATAGCCGTTCTTTCTTCCTGTAAGGAAGTGGAGCGCTTCAAACCGAACAGTGATGATAGCACCCCTCCAGGAAAAGTAACCCTAAAGACCTATAAGCCTCTTTATGGGGGTGCCCGATTTTATTATACCCTGCCCAATGATGAGGATTTAATGGGTGTCGAAGCGATTTATACCAATCCGAAAGGAAAGAAATTCACCTTTGCCGCTTCTTATTTCACGGACTCCCTGGATGTCTATGGGTTTCCAAGCACAGACGAGTATTCGGTTCAGTTATTTGCCGTGGATCGTACAGGGAATCGATCGGAGGCATTGGATGTAAAGGTCAATCCTCTGGAGCCCGCCTTCAGTAGGGTGGCGAACTCCTTACAGGTAAAACCGGGTTTCAGCTCCTTCTTTTTAGATTGGGAAAATGAATTGATGCAGAACATCAATGTGTATGTGGATTTCACTTTTCCACAGAATGGCGAAACCAGAACCCTGACTTCGGTTTTCTCATCCAACTTGGAAAAGGACCGCCGTTTTATCAACGACCTATTTCTTAATCCATCAGAGAAAGTGGATGTGAAGGTTCGGGTAGAAGATACCTATGGAAACATCACAGAAACAATCGACAAGGGGCAGATTTCCCTTTATGAGGATAATAAGATCGAAAAGAGCGCCTGGGTTCTTCCAAACCCGAACGATTCCATTGGAGGAGTTCCAATGGTTTTTGGTAATGGCTATGAAGGTAGGAACCGGTATGTGATCGATGATATCATTGACCGTGGCGATAACCTGAATTTTATGCACACCAATAGCCGTGGAAAGACCGGAAAGACCGCAGACGGGAATATGCCTTGGAACTTTATCATTGACCTAGGGGCTCATTACGAACTCAGCCGGATTATCACGGTTCAGCGACACTCTGGAGGCTTGGCCAACATCAATCGCGGTCAATACTACCGGAACGAAAATGTCGGATTGTACAACATGTACATCTGGGATGATGCGACCAATTCTTGGGAATTTGTTTCCCAGAACAAGATCATAGTTCCTTTGGGACTGAGTGAACTGGAGTTTGTGAAAAAAGGTGAAGCGGGCGACATGGCCTATATGTATCCGGATGAACCGGCCTATACCAAACCAACACGTTGGTTCCGGTACGAAGCAGTAAAGAGTTTCAACGGAAATTATACGCTGGATGATGCAAACTGTCTTTCGGAGATTACACTTTATGGTAAAAAATCTAATTAACCTACAATTATGAAAAAGATATCAAGCAAAATCGGAAGCTACTTCTTCATGTTTGGGGTATTGGCGGCCATGTTTTCCTGTAAGGGCATGTATGATAACATTGAACCCTATTCGAATGAGGTGGTCTATCCGGCAAAATACGACACTATTGTTAGTAAAATAGGTTATGAGCGGGTGGAATTGGATCTGATGAAAGCAGGACGCGTTCCTTCCAGCCAGATCTCCATGGGAAAATCCAGCAAGACCATCGTGGAATATGACGACAAACAAATTGTAATCGACTCCTTGGTTTCCTGGGTAAATGTGGTAAACCTGACCCAGCCGAAGTTATACCGGATCAAGGTCTATACCATCGACGAGTTCAACAATAAATCGGTTCCTCAGACCATCGCGGTAATTCCTTATACGAAAGGGGATGTGGATAACTTAGTGGTTGCCTCTCCCCGGATCCTAACTTCGCCATCTGCCGCGGTATTGGATTGGACCACGTCCCTATCCTCTATCCTTTTGGACTATAACAGCATGAAGTATGAGTACACAGATAAAAGCGGTACGAAGGTTACAGGATATAAGGAGGGAAACCCACGGATCTTTGCGGCGAACCTCAACGCCGGACAGCCTTTCAATATCCAATTGACCTACAATATTGTACCAAAGGTGAATGGGAAACCGATCTTGGATTCCGTACAATTGGTTAGTCCATTGACGATCAATATGCCAACGGGTTCAACGCCATTTAATGCGGCCGAACGGGATATCCTTGCCGCCAACGGGGTTACTACCTTCACTGCGGATGGCGTAGCTTCCATCAAAAAGCTGACTTTCCCGGTACATACCAACACCCTGCAGGATCTTTTCTATTTCTCCGGAGTGGAGGAGCTGGATTTGACAGGTGGTGATATTTTTGACCTGAAAACCCAGGCATACAATCGCAACAGCATCAGCAAAACTATTGGAGGGGGTGATTATTTACCTTTTATTCGGAAAGTAACGCCGATTACAGATGCGAATGCACAGACCATGGTGGATCTCTTGACCTTAGGCTTGATCAAAAAGGTAAAATATGTGCCAAATTCCATGGGTATCGACCATTTGCTGCAGCCTTTTGAAGCAGCTGGGGTCATTGAATATGTAACTGTTCCTAACGAATCGCTGATCCCAATGAATTTCTTCTTGGACGGTAAGATTCAGGATGCTAACAGCTGGGCACTTGATCTTGTGAATCCTGCCACATCATATCCTGCAGGTACAGGTATTGTGAACCCCATCAAGGCTACGATGAAAGGAAAGAACGGAACATTCGTGTTTGTGCTTCCTAAGGAGTACCGTTTTAACCTGCCGGAATATCGTTTCTTGAAATTCAAGGTCTATTCGCCTGCAAAATCTGCAATTAGTGGGGTATATGCACCTTATCAGAGGTTATGGCCACGGTTCATGAATTATTTATGGGCTTTTAATACGGAAAGTACATTTGGTCAGGAATTGTGGAACACCAATGCGAACGATTATAAGATCGCAGATGAGAATTTGCAGAAGTGGACTGATGTTACGATTGATCTGAATACGTTGATGAACCGTCATACGAGGGTGATCGCGATGAATATCGGTGGCGAACCATCATTGACGTTTAATCCGCCAGCGGAAATAACCTATTACTTTGCGAATTTTAGGTTCTCAAAATAGCAATTTCATAATCTTAATAAAATGTGTTTGAAAGGTGCAGTCGGGAGATTGCACCTTTTGTATTTGATCTATTAGGTTTTTTGCTTTTGACTTATTGCTTGATTAATTTTCATCTTATGGTTTTGATTCCTTCAATCTTAATTGAACCATCCAATGGTTGGGATTTGCTTTAATGACTTCCTGTTTTAAGCTTTCATCTTTTTTGGCCATGGCCTGATAGACTTTTAATGGAATGGCATTGGGATAGATTTCCCTGGCATTATCTACTAATGTCTCTGCCTCTTTATATCGTTTATCCGCATTATAGGCTTCTGCTTGATAGATATACAGGATAACTGGAAGTTTGCCATAAATTTCGTTTACTTCCATGTTCAGTGCCTCTATTAGATCAACCTGAAATTTAGAGTTGTTTTTGGCCTGCGGATTTGATATATAATTCTGATAACCAAAAAACAATTTTATTAAATGGGAGTTCCTAGATTTTTCATCACGTAATAGTTCGCCTACTTTTTTAATAGACGGCATTTGCTGGTTGATGGTATCCGCCTGTAACATCTCTTCAAATAGATCATCGAAGACTTGGTAGACTGTCTTGTCATTTCCATCGATAATAGTGGTTTTTCTGAGGGAGTCTACTTTCTGTTGTATTTGCAAATTGCCTTGAGCATTGCAAAATAAAGGGGTTAGTAGGATAAATAAAGAGATTAATCTTAACATGTTAGTTTTTTTAAGGTATGGGTTAAAACTAAGCAAAAAGAAAAGGAGAAATGATGGGATGTTTTAGACTTAACAATTAAATAATTGTGGATTATAAACCTAACTTATAAGACTGCTCATTATTCGTTTCCAACTTAACTTCACAAAATTAATTAAAACTAAAAGATTAATTTCCTTTAAAATAAATACCGAAAGGCTAAGCAACCATAATCACAATACTATATAACTATTAGTAAAAAATTAAAAAACAATTTGATAATATAAAAATAAAATTCAAAGCCTTGATTTTTTAAAAGTAATATTTATATTTGTAGTACATAACAACATTAATATAATTTATATTCGTTGATTATGAATCAATTATAACAAACAAAAGATATTATAAACCTAAGTAAATTGCTATGCATACTACTATTTTACGTTGTTATACTTTATTATTGATATTGAGTCTGATGACCTTGTGCGCCTGTAACAAAACCTTCGACACATATTATGATCCCGAAAGCACTTTAGGCAACAACATCCTCGAGGTTTTGGAAGAAAAAGGAGAATTCAAACTTTTTATTTCATTAATTGATCGTGCCAATTTGAGAAAATCCTTAAGTGAATCTGCTATATACACTTGTTTGGCTCCAAAAGACGAATTTTTAAACGCATATTTTTTGGATGAACTCAACTATAATTCCTTAGACCAGGTACCTATTACCGAAGTTAGGGCCTATATTAATTATCATTTTATTAATGGAATGTATTATACTTATGATCTTGAAAAACGATACACCTCTACAGAAAACCTTATTAACAAGAGTAGGGTAACTAATTATAAAACTAGATCTGAAGGAAAAAATATTGGAAAAAATATTAGAATTTTTTCACCTTCTTTCTTTACTATTCAAGGGGAAGATTTTGAATTTAACTATCAAAAAAAAGGGGATAAATCTTTTTATATAGAAGGAGTAAAAATATCCACTTCACAATGTGATATTGGAGCTAGAAATGGTGTCATTCATATTCTAGACTCCCCATTATTTCCAAGTTTACGGACTGATTTAGCCATTTCCAAAGACCCAGATCTTTCCATTTTTAGCAGTTGGATTGAAAGACATTCTCAGTATGTTCTTGGAGAAGTAGACGAACAAGGAAATGTAGATACAACATTATATAAAAACTTTTCCTTTGGGCGAAATTTAGCTGATGAAAACACGCTATCTACATTATTCGCTCCTACTGATGATGCGATTAAAAAATATTTCGAACCTTATATGGATCTTATAGATAACACATTAGACTCCGTTCCTAAACATGTGATGTATTCTCTAATCCGCTCTTCAGTACATGCTAATCTATGGTACCATTCAGACTTAGTAAGAAACCAACCCCAATGGAATGCATTAACAGGTTACATTCTATTTGGCAATCCTGTATTAGAATCTATTATTGGAACAACCCCGGCAAGTAATTCATTTATTTATAAAACTAACCGAGTAATGGAATCTCCAGAAATGAGCAGCGTTCGTTCAGGTATCATGATGAAATATAAAATATACAACCAATGGTATTGGATGATGACAAATAAAGGATTAGGCGCTGGAATTGTGGATGTATTGTTTTATCAGCATAGTCCAAAAACACTCTTAGTTCAAAGCGATGAAATATGGGGTTCCCCTTTTGCTCAAGATATGGATCAGATACAATTAGAGAAAAGATTAAAAGAGTGTAGAGCGGGAATTTTTCATTTTAATGTCCTTACTGACGGTGGATTTAAAAAACGATTTTATCCTACAGATGAAGGCTATATCTTATTTGACGATAATAAATTTTTTGATCACACTGGGCATTCCGTGAATCTAATTACCAAAAGCCCTGTTTGGGAAAAACCAACTGGTTCTATATATGAAATTGATGGGTTTTTAAATCCATTGGATAGGTTAGATATTAATAATACTGTTTGGAAAAAAATCCAGTCTAACAGCAATTTATCATCCTTTAAAGCCATTGTTGATAAAGCCTTAATGGCCGGAGAACTTCAGCTCACAGGATTCTTTACCTATTCTGTTTTTGCACCTTCCAATGCGGCGCTTTCAGCTGCAGGCATAAGCCCTTCTAGTTTAACAGCTGAGGCTGCTAAAAACCTGATTAATAGACATATTGTAACAAACAGGCATTTATTTACTGATGGTGTTTTCACAGGTCAACTAACTAATAAAAAAGGAGAATATTTAACCTTTTCTGGTGCATGGAATACTTTCTCAATTCAATTTCAAAATAATGTGGCATACCCTATACCTTCTTCAAGCAATGTACAAGGAAGTAATGGCGTACTACACGTAATAAATAAAGTGTTATAATAATTTACCTGACCGTTATGTACAAACTTATTCGTTGGTGCTGTATTCTAATTTTCATGATACAACTCATGACTCAAAATGCATTTGCTTTGCAAAAGCAATTAATAGGGAAAGTTTATGATCAATCACAAACAAATCCATTTGGACAAGTCTCCATTCTATTTGTCAACAACAATGATCTAATCTTAAGTGCACATAAAAGCGAAGAGGATGGAAGTTTTCAAGTAAACATACCAGCAAATGCAACAAAAGTTGTCTTTTCAAATGTAGGTTATTTAAAACAAGAGATTAAGCTTTCAAATGTATCTTCCTCTTTAACCATTATTATGATGGTTGATAAAAAACAGATTGAAGAAGTTGAAATCGTCGCAACTTCAAAACCAAATGCTGATTTAGGCTTTGTGAATATAAATAAGAGAGAACTCTCGAGTTCTATTGCTTCAGTAGACATGAAAGGGATAGAAAATCTTCCAGTAGTCTCTGTTGATCAATTTTTACAAGGGATGGCGCCTGGTCTTCAGGTAGTATCAAACAGTGGTGATCCTGGTGCAGCTGCCTCTATACGTATCAGAGGGATATCCAGTATATCTGGAATTAATGATCCATTATGGATAATTGATGGTGCAGAAGTAATAGGAAATAATTACTCTGTACAGAGTATATCAGATTTTGGGTTTAGTCCCATCGGCGACCTTGACCCTGCGGATATAGCTTCAATAGATATTTTAAAGGATGCATCTGCTACTGCATTATATGGCTCAAAAGGAGCGAATGGTGTAATTGTAATCCGAACGAAAAGAGGCAAAAGAGGAAAACCTATTTTCAATTTTAATGGCCGTTTTACAATTTCGGAAGTTCCTCGCACTATCCCAATGTTAAATGGTGATGAACATCGTATTTATTCCATTGAGCGTTGGACAGGGGGAAATGATAATGGTACTGCTCTTCCAGAGCTAAGAGGCGATTTAACACGTGCAGATGCTTGGAAATTTAACAACAATACCAATTGGATAGATGCGATAACTAGAACAGGAATATACCAGCAATATAACACATCATTAAGTGGTGGTGGTGATCGAATAAATTATTATTGGGGATTAGGTTATACCAATCAATATGGAACAACAAAAGGTACCGGATATGATCGATTTAATACTCGGTTCAATCTAAATTATCGTGTCTCTGATAAATTTGCTGTAACAGCAGATTTGACATATACCAATTCCCTAACTGATAAACGTGGCACAAAGCATCCATATAACATAAATGGAGACAACGAAATGAATCCATTACGAATTGCAAGGCAAATTCCTGCCTATTTTCCTATGTATTCTAAAAATGGATTAGACTATTTTGTGGATCGGGATGCCACTTCAGTATCTTTCTATTCAAGATATAACCCTTTGGCTATCATCGATTATTCACAATTTTTATCTAAAGCAAACAGGCTAATGGCTTCAACAAGTCTTAATTACAAAGTACTTGAAAACTTAGAATTCAACATGCAAGTTTCTACCGATTTTCGTGAAGCATCTGACGATTATTTTTTGCCAAGCTTTGCAACAGATGCTATCCCTGGTGAGAGTTTTTATAACGCTGGTCTTCAGTCGGAAGGTTACCAATTATTGGTAAACAATGTAAACAAATTATTATGGAAACCAATAACTTCAGAAAATCATCGCTTAACCATTACGGGGGTGGCAAACCTTAGTATGGACAAAAGTAATAATATGGAAATACGCTATTTCAATGGCGGTTCACCACATTTAAAATCCGCAGATGCATCTGCAAGGATATCTTCTATTAGCGGCGGTTTTTCTGATCAACGATATATAGGCATGTTCATTCAAGGGCATTACGCCTTAATGGACAGATATTTTATTACTGCAACTGCAAAATCTGAAGGTGATTCAAGATATGGAAGTAAAAATGCTTATACCGTATTTCCTGCTATTGGTGCTGCTTGGGATCTAACAAGAGAAAAAGTCTTCGAAAAACTACCCTGGATTTCATCCCTTAAGCCTCGGTTTGCCTTTGGAATTACAGGAAACCTTCCAAGAATTAATAATATATATGACATAGCATATGCAACAAGAGAGGGATATTTAGGCGAAACTTATATTTATCCGGATAAGTTTGCGTATGAAAACATCAAAGAGGAAAGAACAACAGAGTACAATTTAGGCTTAGACTTTGGTTTCTTAAAGGATAGAATAAGTGGACAATTTGATATTTATAAAAGAACAACCAACGATCTTCTTTTAAAAGAAACGCTGTCAAGTACTTTAGGTTATGAAAACCAATTTGTGAATTTCGGAAAAGTAGAAAATTCAGGAATTGAACTTGGGATTACCATTGATGTTTTAAAGGCACAAAAAGATAAGCCACGATTAAAATCCTTTTTTAATATTGCACTTAATCGAAATAGACTCATTGAATTGCCAACTAATTTTGATGCCTCTTCATTCTCCGCAACTCGAAATGGATTCGCCTCCAAATTACAGGAAGGAGATGTTATCGGTGCGTTTTATGGCTATAAAGCTTTGGGAGTTTATGCTCATGATGAAGACGCTTATTTAAAGGATCCACTAGGAAATTTAATATTTGAAGCAGACGGAGTAACACCGAAAATAATGAGATATGGTTCTGTAACCGGGCACCAGTTTCAAGGGGGAGATATGATTTATGAAGATCTAAATGGTGATGGGATAATCAACCAACTTGACCGAGTACAGATCGGAAATGCCAATCCAACTTTTTTTGGTGGATGGAATAATACGCTTGGGTATAAACAATTTACCTTGGCATTAAACCTTCAATATCAATTTGGCAATGACATTATCAATGGTTCTCGAATCATAATGGAAGAAATGTCTGATTCCAAAAATCAAGCACATTCCATTCTTTCCAGATGGCGAAGACAGGGAGATAAAACGGATATGCCCAGGGCCCAACCAAGTAGCGATTGGAACCGGATAGCTTCCTCGCGTTGGGTAGAAGACGGTTCATATGTGCGATTAAAATCTTTGTCATTTACTTATGAAGCCAATGATCTTTTAAAAAAATGGGGAATTAGACAATTAAGCCTATTTGTTACCGGATTTAATTTACTCACTTGGACAAATTACCTTGGTGTAGATCCAGAAGTCCCAATAAAAGGCTCTGTTTACCTATTCGGAATCGATGATAATTACACGGCTCCACCTAAACAATATACTTTTGGTTTTAGGTTTAATTTATAATGAATAATAAAAAATTATAGCATGAATCGATTAATTATATGTTTCCTGGCAATTTTTTCCTTCTCACTACTTTCCTGTGATAAGTTTTTAGATGTTGAAGTTCCAGACAATTTGGTACATGATGAATATTGGCAAAATAGAGAACAGGTTCTAGCATCACGAAATGGCATGTATGCTACTCTTCATAACAACATCAATATATTTCAAGTTTGGGGCGACATAAGATCTAGTCTATATACCCCTGGTCCTGGATCTTCGTTTAGCAACGATTATCGACAGTTCATGGTACATGACATTTATCCGACAAATGGTTTAGTTCGTTGGGCATCAGTATATACGGGAATTAACTGGATAAATTCATTTATTAAAAATGCCCCAACCGCCCTACAAAATGATCAGACATTTAAAGAAAGTGAACTTCAAATGTTCATGGGAGAAGCTTATGCTTTACGTGCGTTGAATTATTTCTATTTGATTCGAGCCTTTAAAGAAGTTCCAATCATGGAAGAACCTTATGAATCAGACGCTCAAATATTCAATACAGCGGCCCATGCAGAAGAAGAAGTACTAAACTTTATAGAAAAGGATCTGGAAAAGGCCTTAGCTAATACTGCCTCAGATTTTGAGAATATTAATGATCGTTTTGGTCGAATAACCAAAAATGCAGTTAGAGCAATTTGGGCTGATGTTAAACTTTGGAGAAATCAATACCAAGAAAGTCTTGAATTGTGCGAGTCTTTAGAAGACTACAAATCTAAGCTTGTGGATCCTCAAGATTGGTTTAGCATATTTAATCCAGGAAACTCGAGTGAAAGTATATTTGAATATCAATACTTACAGACAGGTTTCTCTTCTCCAATATACGGTTGGTTTGCAAATTTTCAACCTACTAGTGCTGGCGCCAAATATCTTGCAAACTCTATCAACATTGAAATTGATGGCCTCGAACTTTATCCTCCCCAAGATCTTATCAATTGGAGTGCAGATACCATCCGCTTAAAAAATTATGCAGCCTTTAATATGACCCCTGTAAATTATTCAGCGGGGTCCGGATATGAAATATATAAAATGACTGGACAAACTCCTTATGTTCCAAGTTATAGACCTTCGGGAGGAAGAAACATGAATTATATCTTTTACCGATATAGAGAAATTCTTTTTATCGAAGCAGAAGCATTAGCCCAACTTGGAAGATATGCAGAAGCTGAGGAAAGAATAAATTTAATCCGAAAGCATTGTGATATTCCTGCCTTAACCCCTGGAGCAATGGGAACTGATGTAGAATTTATGCGATTTCTGTTAATGGAACGAGAATTCGAACTGGGATTTGAAGGAAAAGAATGGTTCGCTGCAGTACGTATAGCGCGTAGGCCAGGAATGGAAAGTGTATTGTTAGAAAAAACTGCAGAAAATAATTCTTTAAAAATCCCATATCAGGTAATTAAAGCTCGTCTTCTGAATTCAGAAAGTTGGTTCTTGCCGTATCATGAAACAGAAATCGAAAATAATAAAGCATTAATTCAAAAGGATTATTACAAGAATAAATAAAAACATAAAATAAATTGAATCATGGTGAACCTCAAAAAGCTATATGTTTGGGTATTGATTTCAAGCTTTGCATTTTTAATCCACTTTGGGTGCAAGGATAAATATTCAGATATACGATACGATACAACTGATGAAATTCAGATCATGGATTTTCTTGATAGCAGCAAAACATTAAGTGTGTTCAAAGAATTGACAGAGTATGTCGGTCAGAGAAATTTATTGAAAACTGCAGGTTCTTATACTCTATTCGCTCCAAATAATTCGGCATTTGAAAAATTGTTTCAAACTCTAATTTTAGATGGAAAACCAATTAAAAAAATTAAAGACGCCCCTAAAGAATTCTGGATTTCATATTTTAAATACCATCTTCTGGATAAACGAATCAATACTAATGAATTTACTCACGGCCCATTACCTTCCCCAACATCCTATAGCTTAAAATATCTAATCGCCGATATTAGTGAATCATATAATGCCATTAAACTGAATAATGTGGCGACTATTGTCGAAAGCAATATAAATTTCAACAATGGATTTATCAATATTCTAGATGCCGTTTTACCTCCTCCTACATCTTCAATTTATGATATGCTAGTTGAAAGTGGAAAGTATAATACTATGCTGTCTATTTTTGAAGAAACAGATCTTACGAAATATCTAAAAGATAGCGTGGTTACTTTGTTAATCGAAACTGATGATGCTCTTAAAAAAAGCAATTTTGATAAAAATGAAATAGAAAATTTAAAAGATTGGGCATCTTACCATATTATCCCTGATTCTGGATATTATCTTAACCTGTTAACTGCTCAAAGATTTTATCCATTATATAAAAAAGAGGCTCTTTCTTTTTCTGTAGATAACTATGGGAAATATCAAGTTAATGGAAAATTTAGCTTTAATCAATCTGCTAATTTTGGAATCGATAAAATTGGTCAAAATGGTATATATCATAGCTTAGACACTCCCCTTCAAATTACACCAGCAGTTCCTTCTAAAATAAGATTAAACCTATATCCCCCAGGAAGTAATTATGGAAAGCAAAATGTTTTTACTTCGCCACCAGCTTCCATAAGACTCAATAATGGGACTCAAAGTTATCATCAAGACAGAAAACTAATGATTGTTCAATTTGATGCCACTCAAGCTGGGGATTATTTTTGGCTTACAGTTCCAGATGTTCCTGCTGGTAAATATAGGATTAGAATTATGCAGCGAATGGCAGCAACAAGAGGAAAATTTATGACTATTTATAATGAGGAAATCGTCAAAGAATTAACGGATTTCGCCAAAAAAGATGGAGATTTTGAAGAGTACAGTTACTTTGCTTTTAATTATTGTGGAGATATTACAGTTCAAGAAAGATCTGACGTAAAATTGAATTTTGTATTTCTTGATTTTGGCACTAATAAATCTCCTGGTTATTGCTGTGACCTATTATTGGACATTCTGGAACTCATCCCTATAAATTAACCTGTTGGACTATTAAATATCATGTTTACAAAAAAATATATCATATCCATCTGTTTTGCTATTCTTATGGCAAATAGCAGTATTTATGCCCAAAATATAGCCGCAAAACCTGCGACAGTAGACAGTCTACATCGTTTGGATATTGCCCCTTCCACCATATCTATTGTCGGGAAACTATATGAAAAGCCCAACATATCAGTATCGGAAAGTGGGAATCTAGGAGCCAGCCCAGTATTGATGATTCGTGGGCTAAATAGTATTAATTTATCCAGTAGCCCTTTAATTTATATAGATGGAATTCCTATGAGATACTCTGGGGCAAATCCTACTTTCTTAAGTACTTTTGAACCAGATCGATTAGGTTTTTTAAACCCAAATGACATCAATAATATTCAAGTTCTTTCCTCTGGTTTTGAAATGCCAAAAATTGGAGGTCGAGGATCCAACGGTATATTAGAAATACATACAGAAAGAGGTGAATTTGGTGGAACGAAAGTTGATTTCATAGCTAATTATGGATTAATCTCCTCCAATTTAAACGTGCCACGATTGGATGCTCAAAGCATGAAATCCTATTTATGGTCTAGATTTCAAGAAGAAGGAATGTCGCCAGCCCAATTAGACCAACACCCTATATTTTCTGAAAGTAATCCAAAATATAATTTTCAAAATGATTGGTTAAACATGATTAAAAGGGATGGAGTATTTCAAGACTATCACCTGAAACTTAAAGGCGGTGATGGTGATGCAAATTATCTTTTTGCTGTTGGCTATACCAATAAGGAGGGTTTAATAAAAGAAACTAATTTTGAACGAATTGGTCTTCGATTTAATTTAGATTATCAGTTGGCTCCAAACATTTCTATTTACAACAATTTATCCTACACGAACACAAGTGGGCATTATAAAGAGTTTGGATCCGATTATAACACGCACCCCATTTATATTGCAAGTGCTAAAGCGCCATTTTTAGGAACTAATTTCGTAAATGCTGATGGTAGTCAGAGTCGAATTCTGGCGAGTGTTGACACGCTTGGATTAAGCAATCCCCTTGCCCTTGTTAACAACCTTTCTAACAAAAATCAATTTAATCGAATTGATGGAGTAATGGGAGTAAACTGGAAAATTAGAGGTGCTTGGGATTTGAAATCAGATCTTTCAATTTCTTATTTCAATTTATCTGAAAAACAATTTCGGCCAGCATTAGGAATTGTCCCTGACTTATACCGAATCCGACAAAACTCTCAAAGAAGCTCAAGTGAATTTTATTTGAATTGGAATGGTATACTTTCCAATTCAGGGAAATTTTCAGAAAACCTAAAATATAATACAAGCATACAAGCAGCAATTGAAACCTATGAAGAGAAAAGTGTATTTGGAAGAAAGATAAACGCTGGAACTGATGATTTCGAGACACTACAACAAGGGGTTGTTGATAGCGCTTCGAACACAAGGTATAGATCAAATTTAATGAGTTACATTGCTGAAGGTATTCTTCATTGGAATGAAAGAATAAGTCTTAACGCCTCTTTGAATGTCCAAGGTTCCTCAAATTTTGGTTCAAATTCTCGCTGGAATATTTACCCAGGCGCTAAAGTTTACTTTTATATATTGGAGGAAAAACCATTGAACAAATGGAGTATAAATTTAGGTTACAATAGAACTGGCAACCATGAGGTAAGAGGGTTCTACCATTTTAACCAGTATTATCCTGAAAACTATTTCGGATATGGAGGTGTATATTTTGGTAATATTGCAAACCCAAGTCTTCGTCCAGAAATAACTGACAATTATGATATACAAAGTATTATAACGCCATTTGGAAATCGATTACAATTAAATTTAGGCTATTATTTTAAGCATACTACCAATCTTATAACTCATAAAACCATTCTAAACGAATTAGGATTGCAAGATAGATTTGAAAATGCTGGATCTATAACTAACCAAGGGCTTGAATTAGGTCTGACTTCACAAATCATTGCTAAAGAAAACATAGCATGGAATTTATCAACTTCAGTTTCAACGTTAAAAAATAAAGTTACTTCTCTACCAAATGGTGCAATTGAACAATCAATTGGCAATATAACTGGAATTGCGAAAGAAGGAGAACAATTGGGATCCTATTATGGATATAGAGTATTAGGAGTATTTCAGAATGAATCAGAGGTTAATTTAAAAAAATCAGATGGCACAGTATATCATCCAGGAGATTATGTCATAGAGGACATCAACAATGATGGAATAATTAACAGTTTAGATAAGCAAATCATAGGAACGGGTTTACCTAAATTTTTTGGTTATTTTTCGACAACATTCCAATATAAAAATTTTGGACTCAACCTTCTTTTCAATTTTTCTCAGGGTGCAGATATATACAATAGCTTTAAGCAGCAAATGCATCTTATGAAGGATTTTGCCAATCAAGACCCATCCGTTCTAAACCGCTGGCGATCGGATGATGAAACAGGTAACGGCTTGAGTAGAGCAGTTTTAGACGACCCTTCAAATAACGGCGCATCTTCTTCTCTTTGGGTAGAAGATGGAAGTTACTTAAAATTAAAACAAAGCTCGCTCCATTATAACATAAAGGGTAAACCATCACAGTTTTTTAAAAATATAATGATTTACCTAAGTGCAGACAATCTAATTACTTGGACAAAATATTCCGGTTTCGATCCAGAAGTAAATGGCTTGAACATTTCCTTATTAAGAAATATAGACTTTGGTGCTCCTCCTTTAGGCAAAACCTTCAAACTAGGTCTTAAAACTTCATTTTAATTTTTGCAAAATTTTTTATTTATGAAAAATCGCATTCGCTTATACACCCTAATCCCTAGTCTATTTTTTATAACGCTTATGGCATCTTGTTCTTCCTTTTTCGACGTGGAACCCTATAATTCAGTTGTGGAAGATAATTTTTATAAAAGCCAAAAAGACCTCAATGCATCAGCGTTGGGAATGTATGCCCCTTTAGCTCGAGATGTCCACAAATTTCTTTTGTGGGGAGATGCTCGAGCAGATATGGTTACTACAGGTCAAACTGAACCAATGCCTTATATAAATGAGTTTGTTATCAATAATGTTAGTATTGAAAATCCCTTTGCTGATTACAATAATATTTACGAAACCATAGCACGATGCAATAGGCAGATGGAAAAGGTTTATGATGTAACTAGTAAAGATGATAAGCTTTTGCCCAAAAGTGCAAATGCATATTATGCAGAAGCTGTTTTACTGCGTGCAATATGTTATTATTATTTGGTGCGTACATTTGAAAACTTTCCAATTATTCGATCTGATTATGCGGAAGAGGTTTCTTATATAGATGAAAAAGGAAATACAATTAATCGCAAAACATCTGAAATAACCTCAACTGAACTTCGTGGTTTATTAAAATTCCCAAAAGATAAACAAGAGGTTTGGAGAATGATCTATAATGATGTTTTAAGTGTTCTCGGGATGTTGCCTTTAAACTTTATGTGGAACAATGAAACGCTTCCTTCTGAGGAAAGGTATGGTCGAGTTTCCCAACCTACTGCAGCAACTTTTGCAGCAGAAATTGCCATTTGGCTTGGTGAATATCAAACCGCCTCAGCTTTTTGTAATTCTCCGATAGTAAACAATCAACATTCTTTAGGTACAGCAGGAGCATGGCCAAATCAATTTACGGCTAGTTTTGCAGCTCAGCACAGCATGTTTCTTTTGGGATTTAGATTCGACAACAGCTTTGAAACCAATAGGTTACAAGAATTTACTTCAAACTTAGCACAAGAAGGAGGTAAGTATTTTTTAAAACCATCATCCCACGTAATAAACACCATATTTTCCCATGAAAGTTCGGATGTTCGGACAAATTTTAGTTATAAAGTTTTTGACCAAGACACAATTATTTGGAAATATATCGGATTAGATAATGTTTCTTCAAGGAGACCCGCCTATAAAAGCAATGCTAGCTGGCAGATTTTCCGTTCTGCTGACGCATGGCTACTTAAAGCTATTGCTGATTTACATCTAAATGATTATGCCTCGGCCTTCAATTTTATCAATATGATTCGTGAATCTCGTGGGTTGGTAAAATATTTACCAACAGATATAGATTATACAAATAAAGAATTGATGTTAGAAATTATTTTCACAGAACGTGCAAGGGAATTTGCATTTGAGGGTAAACGTTGGTATGACCTTATGTTATGGTCACAGTTAATTGGGAAAAATATTTTAGCAGAAAAGGTAGCTTCTAAATATAATGGAGAAAATAGAAATTCTGTGTACCAAAAACTTCTAGATCAAAAGAGCTGGTATTTACCTGTTAGTAAATAATTGAAATCTAATTCCAAATTGATTAGAAATGAAAAAAATAATTAAATATTTATTAGGCTGTAGCATTTGTTTAATAATTTTCAACTCCTGCTATAAAGAGCAACATTGGGATTTTCCAGGCCCTTATGAAGAAGAAAAAATTACACCGGACTCCCTCCCGTTTCCATTTGATGAAAATAGAATGGCGGGCATTTGGTTAATGAAAGACGGTAAACCCGATCTACAAAAAATTTTGTTTAAAGGTTATACGGACTATTATGCTGGTGGAGACACCATTTCATGGGTGCAAGAACAGAATGGCATGCGTTTAATTCAACACAGAAATCCTTATCCTATTACTAATGCGGATCATGTGGGTGGAAGAGAGAATAGTTATCGCAATAATTATGCTGTATCCAAATATTTTGTTCCTGTAGGAAAAGGAAAAAACTTCTATATGTACTTTAAAGCAACCATTGGAACATTTAATGGTACCGCAGCTGGTATTGTACTTGGAAATAGCTGGGAGAACGGAAGAGAGTTTATTTTCGGTTTTGATGGATTTTCAAACATTGCGCCTCAGTTTTTCCTTGATTTTTATGAACGAACTTTTTCAGTAAATCCAGAAGCAGGATGGCCAACTGTTAACGAGGTTATAACACCTGGCGTTCCTGCTGAATTTGAAACCGCAATAGTAGATAATTTATTCTATATAAAAATAAATGGTGTACTGTGTTTCAAAATGCAATTGCCTGAACAAAAACTGTTTTTTTATACGCCCAGTATTCGGCCATGGAGAAACTTTTTAACTATTCATGATTTTTATATTGAATCTCAAGAAGCATTTACAGTCAATTATGCTTTTTACAATAAAGAGTTCAATTATAATTTTATCCAACGTCCAGCTTTAACAACAGATAATAATGGCGATGTGTTGTTATTTGCTGAAGGGAGGGGAAGTTATGAAAATGCCTATCAACGAGTCGCTCAAACTTCTAGACCTATAGCTAATACCGATATTATCTTACGTCGATCTTCTGATGGAGGAAAATCCTGGTCCAAAGAAATTGATGTAATTGCTGGAGAAAATTCTAATGATACTTATGCTTATCCACAAATATTAAAAAACAACACTGGAACACTCTTTTTATATTATAGCAAGATTGACTATATACAAAATGGCACCTCTTTTATACTTGAGCCAGGCCAACAAAAAATTTATCAACGCATTTCTAACGATAATGGAAATTCTTGGTCAGGAGAACAAGACATCACCAATCAAATAAAGACCCAATCAGTGGATGTCCAATTTGGTTCTGGTCATGGAATAGTTTTAAAAAGCACCAATAATAATGGCCGATTAATATTACCAATGAATGTTGGATCCAATAGAGTACAAGTAGCCGTATCAGATAATAATGGCTTAGATTGGAAATTAGGTGGCGAAATCCTAGGAAGCAATCTAAGAAATCCATCAATAGTGGAGTTGGCCGACGGTAAATTGATGATGTTACTATCGCACAGTAATGTTACCCCAAGAAATAAAATGGTTTCTTATAGTTCCGACGGAGGTACCACATGGACGACCGCAACATCTTTTTCAAATGGAATCAATACAGGAGATTTTGGTCATACTTTTCCTTCTGTCCTTGTCCAAAATGATGCTGGAAAACTATTTTATGTTTCCCCACTAGGACGGGGAACGGATGTTCGTTCGTATGGAATGAGTCCTGTATATGCCAATTCCCCAACACTTTTCACAAGAGATCAACAAAATCAATCATTTATAAACCAAGGCCCTTTGTTTGATAAGATGGCTTATAATACTTACCTAGTTCCAGTAGGAAATCTAGATGCAGTACTTTTACCATCAGGCAAAATCTTGATTGCTACCGAGGGAGGAATAAATACACCATTTGAAGGAATTATTACTTATGAAAAATAACCTGTTTTTAATAATCAATGCCCTTTTCGTCGTTACATTATTATCTTGTACAGATAAAGATACTGGATTAACTTCTGTTTTAAAATTTGAGAAAACACCTTTTATTCCTGATGAAGAGGATAATAAAATAATTAAAGAGAATGTGAGAATATTTGAACAAGGAAAGGATGGTTATCATTCTTATCGCATTCCAAGTATAGTCACAGCTCCCAATGGTGATTTAATTGCACTTGCTGAAGGAAGAAAAATGAGCAGTTTAGATTATGGTGATATTGATTTAGTGGCAAAAACGTCTTCTGACAAAGGAAAAACTTGGTCCGCGTTAAGAATATTAGTACATGAAGGGGAGGGCACTTGGGGAAATCCTACCATTGTTACAGATTTTGAAAAAAATAAAATTTGGATTTTTCTCTCTTGGAATTCTGATAAACATAGTCAACATGGAGGTACTTTTAATGGAAAATACTACCCAGAAGTTTCTCAATGGGGCGACAGAAGGGTTTATTCTATGTTTAGTGATGATAATGGGACAACATGGTCAAATCCTGTCGATAGAACAGAAGATTTAGTTCCAAAAGATTTTGTGTGGGATGCTGTTGGCCCAGGTTCTGGAATTCAAATTGAAAATGGTCACACAAAGGGTAGATTAATTATACCAGCTGGTGAAAGAAATATTTATAGCGATGACCATGGAGTGACTTGGAAATATCAAAGGATACCTAAAAATACTTTTGAAGGTAGTATTGTTGAACTTAGTAGTGGCTTGTTATTAAGAAATGATCGTGCTGTAACAAATATTTGGAATAAAGGAAAAACAAGATATACCTCAAGGGGCTCTATTGAAGGTGGATTTTCAAATTTTATATCTGACCCAAATTTGATTGATCCAAGATGTCAAGGCTCTATTCTCCGTCAATCTTTTTATCCGAATTTGATGGTGTTTTTGAATTCTGCAAATAATGAAGGTGACAGTATGAAAGATCGATGTAATATGACTATTCGTTTAAGTAATGATGACGGTAAATCATGGTTTGCTTCTAAACAGTTGACTTACCATCAAATTTCACAAGAAAGTTTATGCAGGTTAGGTTATGGTGGTTATTCCAGCATGACTAAAATAAATGATGTAGAAATCGGAATATTAGTTGAACAAGTTGATAATCCATCTGCAGGATCTGCTATTAACAGAAGACATTCAATAGATTATCATCACATAAACTTAAATTGGATTAAGTCCTTATAAATGTGACAGATGCTAGTCACAACTTCTTGGGTTTTCTTAACATTTTTTTTATATTACTAACTTTTAATCATAACTTTTATGTTATTTTGTAGAACATAAAAGTAATTTAATACCATTTACATGCCAACAAAGGATTTGATGAATGACCTAAAACCCATTGAGGTCAATACACGGGCGGATTTAGTTGAAATTCAATTGCGCGAATATTTAGATAAAAAGGGGCTGAAAACCGGGGATGTTTTACCAACTGAAATGGATTTATCTGAGGCATTAGGAGTTAGTAGAAATGTATTAAGGGAAGGATTGAGTAGATTAAGAATGTTAGGATTAATCGAGTCTAAAAAGAAAAGAGGAATGGTTTTAACTAGCCCAGATATTTTAGGTTCATTTGAACGGGTACTTAACCCACAATTCATGGATACATCAACTTTAAAAAACCTCTTTGAACTCCGTTTAGTTTTAGAGTCTGGATTGGCAGATTTATTATTTCTTAGGAAGACTGATAAGGATATAAGAGAATTAGAAGGTATAATCAAAAAAGAAAAATCAGGGGATAATGATGTATTTCGAGTGAATAGTGAAATAGCTTTCCATGGAAAACTCTATGAAATCACAGGAAATGACACCTTAAAAAGGTTCCAGATTATGCTCTTACCTGTCTTCGATTACGTTTTAAAGAACGAGAATAGAAGCATTAAATCAAATGTTACCCATGCAGATTTGGTTAATATTTTGAAAACAGGCAGTAAGGAAGATTTTGTTTTAGCAATGCGAGAACACCTAAGACCTCATTATGAATATTTAAATAAATAAAAAAAATATAGGATATCCTATGGATGTCTTATATTTTTTTATTATTTTTATTTGTAGTACATAAGTACTAAATAACTAATCAAAAAAACCTAAGCTTAAAGGATGATAAGACTAAATACATTAAAAATCAGCTTAATATTATTTTTTCTAAATAACATTGCCATAGCACAAAATTTACGTGTTGACATAAAAACTTACCAGTTGCCAATCTTGGCAGACCAATCCATTAATGTCATAAAAAGATATGTTATTCACAGCGACATTGCTTTATACAATCAAAAAATCGAATTGCCAATCACCATTGATAAATTCAATAACCAAATTGTAAAACAAATTGAGTTATGGCAATCAAATACCGACACTACTTTATTAAAAGATGGAAACAAAGAAAAATTTGAGAAACTTCAATCACAAGTGTTCCAAAAAGCAAAAACTAACTTAATGGCAGTCACAAATATTAAAAAGGGCGCAAACTATTTTTGGTTGAGTGTACAGGTACCTCCTGTGAAAAATCTGCTTACTCCCCTTGATATATCCTATGATGCATTAAAGTTAAACGGTAAAAAAATAAAATTTCAAGATCTAAAATCAAGTTCTCATAGATATGCTGTTGCAGTTCGAAGACACAAACAAGATAGAGTACATACCAGTCGGATTCCTGGAATTATTACTGCAAAAGATGGTTCTTTAGTTTCTGTTTATGATGCAAGATACGAATCAGGAAGGGACTTACAAGGCCATATGGATATTGGTGTATCAAGAAGTCTAGATGGTGGGCATTCATGGTTACCCTTTGAAGTAGCTATAGATATGGGTGAATTTGGAGGCTTGGGGCAAAAATGGAATGGCGTATCTGATCCAAATATTATTATAAACGAAAACAATGGAGAAATTTTCGTTGCCGGATTATGGATGCACGGCGTAATTGATGAAACCGGAACTTGGTACCCTGGAATAAAAGATGGAAAAGAAATTTGGAATCATCAATGGAAAACCAAGGGTTCTCAGCCTGGATTCGGCATAAAGGAAACTTCTCAATTTCTTATGGTTAGGAGTCAAGATAACGGTAAAACCTGGTCAAAACCTATTAATCTAACAGAAATGTGCAAAAAAGAGGATTGGTGGCTATGGGCTCCTGCCCCAGGACATGGCCTTACCATGAAAAATGGCACCTTAGTAATGCCTACCCAAGGTAGAGACAATTCTGGAAAAGCATTTTCAAATATTACTTATAGTAAAGATGGAGGGAAAACCTGGTTAACATCTAATCCGGCTTTGCCAAGATCCACAACAGAATGTATGGCAGTTGAACTTGAGGATGGACGAATCATGTTAAATATGCGATCAAACCTAAATAGCACAGAAAAGGGAGAAAAAAACGGAAGAGCCGTTGCTACAACAAACGACATGGGAAAAACTTGGATTGAACATCCTACATCTCACCATGCATTAATTGAACCAACCTGTATGGCAAGTATCCATAAACATCATTATTCTGAATCTGGAAATGAAAAAACTCTTCTTGTTTTCTGTAATCCAAACTCAAAATATGAAAGGGTTAATATTTCATTGAAAATCAGCAAAGACAACGGCAATACATGGATTACAAAAACATTACTGGATGAAGGAAAAGGAAGGGGATATTCATGTATTACTTCTATTGACAAGAACACAATTGGAATTTTATACGAAAGTAGTCAGGCCGACCTTGTTTTCCAACAAGTTTCTCTTAAAGAATTATTGTAAAAATTATAGAAAATGAATAAAATAAATGGACTGATTGCAGCAACCTTTGCTGCCTTTAAAGCAGACGGCTCTATTGATTTAGAGAGTATTCCAAGCTATGTTGATATGTTAATCAACCAAAAGGTCGTGGGTGTATTCATTTGTGGAACAAATGGAGAAGGTCCAAGTTTGAGCACTGAAGAACGAATGCAAATAACTGAACGGTATCTAGAATGTGTCGCTGGTAGAATATTAGTTTTAGTCCATGTTGGCCATAGTTCAATTGAAGAAGCTAGAAAATTGGCCACGCATGCGGAATTAAATGGTGCAGATTATATTTCTTCCGTTTCTGCGTTTTACTTTAAACCTAGCTCGGCTCAAAATCTAGTGGACTGCATGGCCAATATTGCTTCTGCTGCTCCTAAAACTCCATTCTTTTACTATCATATCCCAGCAGTTACTGGCATTCAATTAGATCTAATTGAATTCCTAACTCTTGCAGAGGCACAAATACCTACCCTTGCTGGAATCAAATATACAGCTTCCACTATTCACGAATATCAAGCATGCTTGAATTATAAAAATAGAAAATATGACATCTTGTTCGGCTATGATGAATTGTTATTGCCCGCTTTAGCTGTTGGAGCAAAAGGAGCTATTGGAAGCACTTATAACTATGCTGCTAAATTATACAATAAGGTTGTTCAACTCTTTCATGAAGGTAAACACGAAGAAGCAGAAAAACTTCATTTTAAAGCTGTTGAAATGATTCGCTTATTGGTTAAATATGGTCCAATTCCCACCCAAAGAGCTATTATGGAAAAAACAGGCGTATTTTTAGGAAATTCACGACTACCATTAGCTAATCTTTCCCAAGAAAATATTTCAAATCTTTACAAAGAACTTGAATATTCAGAATTTTTAGATATTGTAGCCTCTTGTTAAAAAATGCTATGCTGTTTAATGCACTTAAAATCTTGATTCTTATGTTGATTCCAACCGCTGTTTTAGGACAGGAAACAAAATTAAAATGGGAATGGGTTTACCTAAAGCCAATTCCTGATGCAATTGGCTATGCAGGGGCATATGTCGGCGTTGTAAATGATTTTTTGATTGTTGCTGGTGGAGCAAATTTCCCAGATGGAAAAGCTCCATGGGAAGGAGGTGAAAAAGTTTGGACAGATAAATTGTTCGTGTTAAAAGAAAAAGCGGGCAATTGGTCAGAATCAACTAAACTTCCCCGAGTCATGGGATATGGCGCTACGGTTTCTTATAATAATAAAATGTACATCGCTGGAGGAAGTGATGAAAACCAGCATTTGGATTCTGTATATGAAATATTTTGGGATAAAACTAAGAATTCAATAGCCTATCAATCCATAGCTAAATTACCCAGCCCTATTGCAAATTGTGCTTCTGTAAGAATTAACAATTTTTGGTATGTCCTTGGAGGTTTAAAGTCACCAAATTCTAAAGAAGCTGAAAATAACTGTTGGAGGTTAGATCTTCAAAACCCTCATAATGGATGGGAAATCTGTACCAAATTGCCAGCAGAAGGTAGGATGCTTGCAGTAGCTGCAAATTTCAATGGAAAGTTATTAATCATGTCCGGTGTTTCCTTAATAAATGGCGTTCGAAATTACTTAAAAGACGTATATGAACTTAATGATGATGGAGAGTGGATTCAAAAAACTAATCTTCCAACATCTTTTGCCGCGGCAGCTGGACCTGCATTTTATGATGCCTTTAGCAAAAATCTATTTGTAATTGGTGGAGATGATGGACGCTTGGCAATAACTACTCCAAATCATGATCATCCAGGGTTTTCGAATAGAATTTTCATATATGATGGAAAAGAGTGGAATAATAAATCAATAGTAAAGATGGAAACTTTAGATAAAGTCTGGGTTCCAGTTACGACTGGCACTACCTATTGGCGAGGAAGCCTTATTATTCCGACAGGAGAGATTCGACCTGGAATCAGAAGTCCAAAAGTTTTGGTTGGTCATATAACAAAATAATCATGATAAATACAGCTTCTAAAGGATACAGCTGGTTATTGGTAGGCCTACTTTGGGTGGTGGCATTTTTAAATTATTTTGATAGGATTCTAATCACTTCTATGCGGGATCCAATCGTGTCAGATTTTAATTTGAATGATTCTCAATTCGGTCTATTAACTTCAGTTTTTCTATGGTCATATGGAATTGTAAGTCCCTTCGGCGGCTTCCTAGCTGACAAATATTCTCGGAAAAAAGTCATCGTTTTATCTGTTTTAATTTGGTCAGCAGTTACTTTATGGACTGGCTATGCTAATTCTTTTGAGGAAATTTTAATTACACGCCTGCTCATGGGTATAAGTGAGGCCTGTTACATCCCTGCAGCATTAGCTTTAATCACCGATTATCATTCTGGAAAAACACGCTCCTTAGCTACAGGTTTACATATGTGTGGGTTATATACTGGACTAGCTCTGGGGGGCTTGGGCGGATTTATTGCGGAATATTGGGGATGGCGATATGGTTTCCATGTATTTGGTTTATTTGGAATCGTTTATTCTTTTGTTTTAATATATTTTATTCGTGACAAAAAGGAAGTAAATCAAAACACAATCAATCCAAGTGAATTAAATTTTCAATTAGAAAAAGATGAAATTTCCGAAAAGTATTCGGTGAAAGAAATTTTAATATCCTTATTCAAACTTCCTTCATTTTACCTAATCCTATTTTATTTTGCTGTATTAGGAATGGCCAACTGGTTTGTCGCAGGATGGCTCCCTACGTTTCTTAAAGAACAGTTTCATTTAGATCTGGGAACTGCAGGAATTTCCGCAACAGGGTATATGCAAGTTGGTTCTTTTGTAGGAGTAATATTGGGTGGCATTGTAGCAGATCGCTGGGCACAAAAAAATCCGAAAGGAAGAGTGAATGTAATGATTATTGGCTTTTGTATAGGGGCACCGTTTCTTTTCATTATGGCATCTACTCAAATGTTTGCTGTGGCCATAGTTGCGATGTTGATATACGGCCTTGCCAGAGGTTTTAACGATGCTAATTTAATGCCATTACTTAGACAAGTGGTTAATGAACGATATATTGCAACAGCTTATGGTTTCCTGAATTTCTTGAGCACGATTGTGGGGGGCGTCATGGTGTACTTAGGAGGTGCTTTAAAAGATGCGAATATTAGCCTTTCCATTATATATCAAATAATTGCTGTTATTCTGTTATTGGTTTCATTATCATTAACTTGGGTTCAGATAAAAAAGACTAATTCACCTTAAACAAAATTCATGAATAAGACTATTTTTTTTACGCTTATATTTTTTATAGGGATTTATAAAGTTCAGGCACAGAAATTACGTCTTCCATCTTTTTTTTCAAAAAACATGGTTTTACAGCAGCAGGAAAATGTTAATTTTTGGGGTTGGGCAAGAGCTGGGCAAGAGGTAAAAATTTTAGCCTCTTGGTCAAAAGATACTATAAAAACTATAACTTCTGGAGATGCTGAATGGAAAACATCTATTTTAACCCCTATAGCGGGGGGGCCATATAAAATCTGGTTTCAATCTCAAGATCAAGAAATAACCTTAGAAAATGTTATGGTTGGTGAGGTATGGCTGTGCTCTGGTCAGTCTAACATGCAATGGTCAGCCCTTAATAATGTTAAAGAAATGAAAGAAGCATTACCTAGCATTTCTAATAAAAATATCCGCTTTTTACAAATAAGTAATATTGCTGCACAAAACCCACAAAATGATATATATGATAAATGGACAGAATGCGATCCAAAAAGTGCAGAAGCTTTCTCAGCAATAGGTTATTTCTTTGCTGAAAACTTAAATAAAAATTTAGATATTCCAATAGGGATAATAAATACAAGCTGGGGAGGATCGGCGGCAGAATATTGGGTTCCTAAAGAAGATATATTAAATGATCCAGAGTTGTTTAAAAATTCAAAATTGCAAAAAATTGCACCAAGAAAACCATACCAACCCAGTGTTTTATGGAATAGTATGATTCACCCTTTCGCGGGCTATAATATTGCAGGAGCTTTGTGGTATCAAGGAGAGGATAATACAATCTCTTATTGGGGCTATGATCGTTTAATGCAAACCTTAATAAGTTCCTGGAGAAAAGCTTGGAATAAAGAATTCCCCTTCTATTTTGTTCAAATAGCACCACATTCTTATAAATACGAAAAACCAAATGCAGCATTACTTAGAGAGCAACAAGCCAAAACTGCAATAAGTATTTCAAAAACAGGTATGGTCGTAACTACCGATTTGGTAGATAATATAAAAGATATTCACCCCCAAAGGAAAAGAGCTGTAGCTCTACGACTTGCCGATTTAGCATTAGTAAATGATTACGGTTTCCAAAAAAAAGATTATCAATCACCCATTTATAAAGACTATATCATTGAAGATGATAAAATAAGAATTCGATTTTACCACGCTGAAGGAAAGTTACAAGTCAAAGATAAAGAAATGACGGGATTATATATTGCGGGAAACGATCATGTTTTTAAACCTGCCAATTTCAAAATTGAAAATAATGAATTGCTGGTTTATTCTAAAGAGGTCCCCAAACCTATTGCAGTAAGGTTTGGGTTCAGTAATACTTCTATGCCTAATTTATTTTCTTCAACAGGTCTACCTGTTTCTCCATTTCGCACAGATAGTTGGGGATTTTAATAGAGATTTATCAATTATAAACTTTATAAAAAAAGCGAAAAGAGCATCAAATGATGCTCTTTTTCTGTAGCCTCGAGCAGAATCGAACTGCTATCAAATGTTTAGGAAACATCTATTCTATCCGTTGAACTACGAGGCCGTGCTGCAAATCTAATATTTTACCACCAAAAAACTTAGCAACATCTGGATTTTTTCTTTGTCCTCAATTTTGGAACTTTATAGTAACATATAGCCCCACTACCAAAATGATGAAAAACCCCAACATACCAGAAAAAATCGCACAACTTGATTGGACCTCCATCAACGAATCCATGAATCAACATGGCTTTGCCCTTATCCCTAGCCTGCTCACTTCCCAAAACTGCGAAGAGCTCATCCAAAATTACGATAACTCATCCCTATACAGAAAGACCGTTAACATGGCAAGGTATCGCTTCGGATTGGGAGAGTACAAGTACTTCAACTACCCCTTACCAAACATTATCCAAGAAGTAAGAACAGCAATATACCCCTATATAGCAAACATCGCCAACCTTTGGTTTCAGGTCTTGAAAATAGATAGGACATACCCTAATAACCATTCCGAATTTCTAAAAGAATGTCACGATAATGAACAGTTAAAAGCCACGCCATTAATCCTAAAATATGGAGAAGGAGGATTTAATACCCTGCACCAAGATTTATATGGCGATGTTTATTTCCCGATCCAGATGGTACTCTTTTTGAATGAGGCAGATGAGGATTATACGGGAGGAGAATTTGTGCTCACCCAACAAATTCCAAGAGCACAGTCCAAAGCAACAGTCCTACGTCCTAAAAAAGGAGATGCATTGCTGTTTACTACGAATTTTAGACCGGAGAAAGGTGCAAAGGGCTATTATCGGATTAATATGAAGCATGGGGTTAGTGAGGTAAAATCTGGGGAAAGATATACCTTGGGAATTATTTTTCATGATGCCTTGAGTTGATTTAGGTTATGTTGAGTTGATTTAGTTTATAAATATGATTGAGCATGTGAATTTAAGTCCGCAAGAACTGCATGGGATGATCCGTAGAAAGGAAATCCTTTTCGGTGGGAATAGAAAATTGAAGATCTATGGAAAATTAAGCTGCGGTTCTGGGAAGAGAATGAAACGTGAGAATAGGGTGTTTTTTAAGGATGAAGAGGAAGCTTTGGAGGCCGGTTATAGACCTTGTGGAAATTGCATGAGGCGAGGGAGTTTCTTCGCTCTGAAACCATAGTGAAAGCAAGGTGAAAGTATGCAAAATGTATGTAATGGTTAGTTTAGCATGCTTTTTTCTTGGTTTAAGTATGCTTTAAGCACGATTTCAACTTGAAAACAGGCTTTTTACATAGTGAAAAGAACGATTTTATTTTTAGCACTTCGCTTGGATGGAAGATTGCTTCGTTCCTCGCAATGACGCAGAGATAATTGAATAATAATATAAATCATATCTATTAATGATCCCCATCACATATAGACAAAAATGATACTCAATAAACAATATCAATACTTTTCAGGCTTAAAAAACCTTACCTTTGTACCAAGAAAAAGAAAAGAAAATATTATGAGTTTTACAGGTAAAAATTTCCCGAACATTACAGTAGATGCGATCGATTATTTAGGTGATAACTTCACGTTGAACTTATTCGAAAAAGCTCAGCAAGAAAACAAAAAGATCTTGTTATTCTGGTATCCAAAAGACTTTACATTTGTATGTCCTACAGAATTACATGCTTTCCAAGAAGCAGTTACTGAATTCGAAAAAAGAAACACCATCGTTATCGGTGCATCATGTGACTCGGCAGAAGTACACTTTGCTTGGTTAAACACAGCAAAAGATAACGGCGGTATCGAAGGTGTGGAATACCCTATCATTGCAGATACCAACCGTAACCTTTCCAGTGTATTGGGAATTTTAGAAATGAAAGAAGTTGAGCACCCAGAGTACGGTACTTTGGTAGAAGGATCAGCAGTATCTTACCGCGCAACTTACTTGATCGACGAAACGGGTAAAGTATTCCATGAGTCGGTAAACGATATGCCTCTAGGCCGTAACGTTAAAGAATACATCCGTTTGGTAGACGCTTACACCCATGTTCAAAAACACGGTGAAGTTTGTCCGGCAAACTGGGAAGAAGGTAAAGACGCCATGAACGCTACACGCGAAGGCGTTGCTTCTTACTTAGCACAAAACTAAGACCACCCTTTAAAAAAGAGGAGGCCAAAATCTCCTCTTTCTTTTTATAAATACATCTATAAATCAATCTATCATGTTACAAGAATTAAGCGCAGACAATCTACAAGAAGTAGTCAACAGCAATGATGTTGTGATGGTACAATTTTCAGCTTCTTGGTGTGGCAATTGCCGTATCATGAAACCAAAATTCAAGAAACTTTCTACAGAGAACGAAAATGTGGAATTCGTTATCGTGGATGCAGAAAAGTTTCCAGAGTCAAGAAAATTAGCGAACGTAAATAACCTGCCTACATTTGCCGCTTTCAAAAACGGTAAATTGGTAAACCAGGTTCAAACAAATAAAATCGAAGGATTAACAGAATTATTAAATGAAGTTACCAGTAATTAAACACCTCGTTGAGTTCATCAAAGAAAATGATGCCGATTTCGTGTTGGAAACCATTGAAACATTGGAATCCCTAACCGAAGTTTCGCAACTCAAAGATGAAGAACTTGACGTCATCGGTGAATTGATTTCAAATATGTACGGTGCCATCGAGGTAAACAAACTTATCCAAGATGGAACACCACAAAAAGATGCCCTGAATACCTTTATGAAGCGTGTTTTAGGCTCCATCGACAAATAAACCAGCAATTTATCTGCCCTTCTTGCAGTAAATTATATTTTCTTTTCCACAAAAACCTGTGTATAGCTCGGTTTTTGTGGAAAAGTTTTTTTTAGGAAGCCCCTATATTCCATTCTATTTATCTTACTTTTATATTCATTAAAGGTTAGACCAAATTAGCGCATCATCCTGCCAATTGAACCCATGATTGGATCACGGGGTTTAACGTCAAAAGATTTTTAATTGTTGGTAAAAGGAATCAAATTAATTTGATTCCTTTTATTTTTAAGGCAAACTTCCTTATTTTTAGGCTATGATCCTACGAATCCTTAGTCTACTTATATTCCTAGCCCTTCAAATCCCAACCCTTCAGGCTCAGCAAGCCCTATCCGCTGCGCAGATCAAACTGCAGATCGACAAATTAAACAGTCTCGGTTCGGTGCTGTATTTTGCGGCCCATCCGGATGATGAAAACACTCGACTGATCGCTTGGCTGGCCAACGAAAAGAAGTTCAAAACCGCCTATCTTTCGCTTACGCGTGGCGATGGTGGTCAGAACCTTTTGGGTACCGAGCAGGGAATCGACCTGGGATTGATCAGAACACAAGAACTACTCGCTGCCCGCAGCATCGATAAGGGCGAACAATACTTTACTTCAGCCTATGATTTCGGTTTCAGCAAGACCCATGAGGAAACCTTTTCCTTTTGGAAAAAGGAGGAAACCCTACGCGAAGCGGTGTACCTCATCCGCCAATTGCAACCCGATGTGATCATTAACCGCTTTCCGCCCGACAGCCGCGGCGGACATGGCCATCACCAGGCTTCAGCCATGTTGGCCCATGAAGCTTTCCTCGCAGCTGCTGATCCAAAACGATTTCCAGAACAGCTGAAAACCCTAAAACCTTGGCAGGCCAAACGCCTCGTTTGGAACACCGCCAATTTTGGAGGCATGAACAATACTTCCGAAGATCAATTAAAAGTCAATATAGGCGCCTACAATCCACTCATCGGATATTCCTATGGCGAAATATCAGCGCTCAGCAGATCCCAGCATAAAAGCCAGGGATTTGGCGCAGCTACACAACGTGGAGATGTTATCGAATATTTTGATCATGTAGCGGGTGATAAAGCGCAAAGCGATCTGTTCGAGGGAATAAAAACCGATTGGAGCCGATTGAATGAACCAGGGTTTACCCAACAGATCGAACAGGATATTACAAGCCTGCAAAATGGCTTCGACCCGAACCATCCCGGCAAGAGTATTCAAGCCTTGGCAAAGCTTCACCAGGATATCCAAAAACTGAAAAACTCATTTTGGAAATCCCAAAAACTAAAAGAAGTGGAAGGGCTGCTGCTGGCTTGTGCCGGTATGTATGTGGAAGCCATCAGCAACAAGCCAAGTGCTGTCATTGCTGAGGCAGTACCATTTAGTTTGGATATCATTTCCAGGTCGGAAGAGGCCGACGCCAGTTTGAAAAGCATCAATGGAAAACCTGCAAACCATCTACTTACCTACAATAAACCGGTAACCGTAGAGGGTCAAATAACGGCCAACCAAAGTTCCCAACCCTATTGGTTGATCAAACCTCATTCCCTAGGGAAATTTGAGGTGGAGGAAAGTAACTTTGGAAAACCGGAAAACATGGATCCCATTAGTGTGGAGCTAGTATTTCAGATCGCAGGGGTCGATATCCCGGTTAAGAAACCGATCAAATACAGGTACGTTGATCCGGTAGATGGCGAGATCCTTCAGCCCATCAGCATCAGTCCGAAGTTTACAGCAGTATTTACCAGCAATAACCTCCTGATCCAGGAAAACGAAGAGAAAACTATTGGAATCACGGTGATGAACCATGGTCCAAAAACCGAAAAGGGCAACCTAACATTTACCCAGAGCAATGGGCTGCAGATCCATCCGAATAAGATAGCGGTGGAAATTCCTGCAGGACAAAGCTGGTCCGGACAGATCAGCATCAAAAACCCTAAAAATACCGCCAATAGCACGGTAAGCCTGCAATTCAATGGCGAAACACTGAGCGGCTATAAAAATATCAACTACCCTCATATCCCAAGCATCACCTGGTTCCCGGCATTGACCCTTCAGGTTAAGAAACTGGATCTGGTCAATCCGATCAAAAAAGTGGCGTATATTGCCGGTGCAGGCGATCTTATCCCTTCATCACTGGAGAATATCGGGATTCAGGTGGACCAATTGACGGAGCAGCTTATTACGGCCTCCAGCCTTAAAAATTATGACGCCGTTGTGGTTGGCGTACGGGCTTATAACGTAAGCAAGCATATCCAACGTTGGATGCCAGAGCTGTTGAAATATGTTGAAGATGGTGGAGTTGCTTTGATACAGTACAATGTAAATTCCCGGATGGGAACGACGCAGCTTGGGCCTTACCCCTTCCAGATCAATCGTAGCCGCGTAACAGAAGAGGATGCCAAGGTAGTCTTCAACGATAAAAACGACCCGGTGCTAAATTATCCCAACAAAATTACAGTCGCTGATTTTGATGGCTGGGTACAGGAAAGAGGCTTATACTTTGCGGATCAAATTGATGCGAAATACCGTACTCCGCTTACATTTTCCGACAAGAACGAAAGCCCCAACAAGGGATCCCTGCTGATCGCCAATTATGGAAAAGGGAAATTTGTATATACTTCTTTGGCATTTTTCAGACAATTGCCCGCTGGAGTGCCCGGAGCTACTAGATTATTTGTAAATTTGTTGACTAAAGAAGAAAAATAATAGAATAATATAATGGAAAATCAAATCGACAACTCAAAAGAAATTAATGTAAAAGGAATTATCTTGTTAACCGCTGTAATCTTAGGTGGTTTAACAGCATGGATTGCTACAGGAACATTTTTAGGTGTGATCGGTGGAACGGTTGCTGCATTGGTTTTTGCCATCATCTTCATTACTGCCTTGTTGCCGAATAAACCGCATGACAGATAATGGACTTCCTCCATTTGTACGTAGCTGGAGACAATTCTATTGGTTAATTGTACTCTGGTTAATCGTATGCATTGTATTGATGTATTTCTTTACTAGATACTTCGGATGAGTAGTATCGATTGGATAGTACTCATCCTTACCTTGCTCTTGATCGTCGCCTATGGGATCTATAAGAGCAAAAACGTCAAAAGCATTGACGGCTATATCCTTAGTGACCGCTCCTTACCCTGGTATACCGTAGGGTTATCGGTCATGGCGACACAAGCCAGTGCCATTACCTTTCTTTCGGCCCCTGGCCTAGCCTATACATCGGGCATGAGCTTCGTGCAGTTCTATTTCGGACTTCCACTGGCCATGATCGTCCTCTGTGTCACGTTTATCCCTATATTTCATAAACTAAAGGTCTATACGGCCTACGAATTCCTCGAGAAAAGGTTCGATGTGAAAACAAGGGTGCTAACTGCCTTTTTGTTCCTGATACAACGGGGGATCTCGACCGGGATTACCATCTTCGCGCCTTCCATCATCCTTTCCAGTGTACTACACGTCGACCTCACCCTGACGACCTTAGGGATTGGAGCACTTGTCATCATCTATACAGTATATGGTGGGACCAAGGCAGTATCCTATACCCAATTGCTGCAGATGGGGATTATATTCGCCGGCCTATTATTGGCGGGGGTTCTGGTGGTGCATCTATTGCCCCAGAACATTGGTTTTAAAGAAGCCTTGCATATTGCGGGTAAATCCGGAAAGGCTAATGCCATAGATTTTAAATTTGACCTCGACAACCAATATACCGTTTGGACAGGATTGATCGGTGGATTCTTCCTGCAGCTTTCCTATTTCGGAACGGATCAAAGCCAGGTCGGCCGCTACCTCACCGGTGCCTCCGTAAAGGAAAGCAGGATGGGATTGTTGATGAACGGGCTTTTGAAAGTACCGATGCAGTTCTGTATCCTATTGATCGGGATTTTGGTATTTGCCTATTATCAGTACCATACACCGCCCCTTTTCTTCAACGAGAAGGAAACCCTGAAATTGGAGCAGAGCCAATATGCCGGAGAATATCGGCAGATCATGCAGGAGCACCAGCAGCTTAGCCAAGAAAAAACCTTGGTCGTAAATCAATTGACCGATGCTTTATCGAGCGATAACCAGGATATTATTGCCGCCAGCCGAGATAAACTATCCGCATTCGATGAAAAAGAAAAAGAACTGAAGGCGGATGTCGTATCCCTTATCAAGAAAAATGACGAGAATGCAGACACGAACGACAACAACTATATCTTCCTTAAGTTCGTGATCGATGTGTTCCCTAAAGGCTTAATTGGGCTATTGATTGCGATTATATTCCTGGCTTCCATGGGGGCCACCGCAAGTGCGATCAATTCCCTTTCCTCCACCACCGTCATCGATATCTATAAACGCTTTGTCCGCAAGGATGGAGATGATGCCCTTTACCTGCGCGCATCCCGCATCAGCACCCTATGTTGGGGTATTTTCACGGTGATTATCGCCTTGTATGCCAATAGACTGGGAAATTTGTTGGAAGCTGTGAACATCCTGGGTTCTCTTTTCTACGGCACAATCCTAGGGATCTTCCTGGTGGCATTCTATGTTAAACAGATTGGGGGTAAAGCGGTATTCTGGTCGGCGGTTATTACCGAGGCCATCATCATCGGGATCTGGAAGCTAGATATCGTTGCTTTTCTCTGGCTCAACCTGATCGGCTGCGCCTTGGTCATCATCATCGGCCTACTTCTACAATCTGCTTTCCCAAGAAAAGAAATCGCTTAATAGTATTTCCGATAGAGGTCGTAGAGGACCATTTTATCGTATTCCGTGAGGACAAGCGTCCGATCATTCTTGATATATTTATGCTTGAATACCCGAATGACCGATTCTGGCCTGGTCATATCATAGCCCATCAGTTTCAGTGCATCCATAGGATTAAAATTGGCCGGGGCAGGCATTAAGGCATTCGGATTGTACCAGATGCCGAATCCACGTTGGGCCAATCTTTCCCAAGGGAAGAAAGCACTTGGATCATCCTTTCTGCCCGGTGCAAAATCACTGTGTCCGATAAAGTTCTTTTGAGGAATGGTATATTTCGTCTTTAAGGTATCCAATAAAACCATGAGGGACTTGATCTGGGCTTCTGGAAAGGGTTCATTCCCATTGTTGTCCAGCTCGATACCAATGGACACAGAGTTCATATCGGTAATATTCCCCCAGGATCCACGACCGGCATGCCAGCCTCGCAGGTAATCGTTCAGCATCTGAACCACACGACCGTCCCTACCGATCACGTAATGGCTGCTCACCTTGCTATGTGGCACCTGAAAAGTGCGGATGGTCTGTGCCATACTGGTTTGAGAGGTATGGTGGATCATGACGAAATGCGGCTTCCGCACATCGTAATACATGGCTGCTGCAAAATCAGCTTGTTTATTGATCCCTGCACGGAACATATTCCATGCAATCTCTTCAGGGGTCAATGGTGCAACCACCTGAACTACCTGGCGTTGCGAATCTACCTTTGTCTCTTCCAACAAGGTATCCACGTTCACCACGGTATTCTCTACAATCGCTGAGGGGGTAATGACAGAAGTTGTTGGTTGCTGTAAAACCTTTGTCTTCTTTGCGGTCGAACAACCGATCAAAAAGACCACCCCACACACCGCAACAACCAATCGTCCTGTATTTTTTAGCATCTATCTTATTTAGGTAAATTTAATAGGATTCCTAAGGCCAATGATTCACTCCACTGCACTTTACCGATCATGTTGTTATCATAGATCATGGTACCGCCTAAAGAAACATTGATCAACGAGGTAATCCTTGAGCTGAACGTCGCATCCAAACGATGTGATGGATCGTTCAGATCCAGGTAATCCGCAAAAAGGTTATAACGCGCTTTCAGATTGATGTTTTTAGCGATGTTCTTATCCAAGTTTGCTGTCAGCTGGAATGCCAGTTCATTTTTAAAGTTCTTATCTTCTTCTACACCGTAACGTGCTCCTGTTCCTCTGTTAGGATCTGATGGATGCAGGTATTCACCGTAACGGTCATAATATCCTTGTCCAGAACGAGGTCTGATACGCTGATCCAAAATCAAGGTCTGACGTGCTGTACCTGTACCGAAACGTAAGGAGAATTCCTTGTTTGGCTTATACTCCAAACCGACAGATTCCGTGAAATAACCCGGCGACATGAAAGATGATTTAACACTTGTAATGGTGTCCTTACCTGTTTCTTTATCTCTACCGTAGTTATAAGCGTTGTCAAACTGCGTTTCGACCGTGATCGAGGTATAGATCGCCCAACTCTTCGATAGTTTGTAGGAAAGCTTATTATCCCAGAACAACCTGTCGTTATTAGGTCTTGGCATCTGATCTTCGTTTTTCAGCTTACCGTATTTCATGTCCACCTCGGTGGTAAAGTTGAAATTGTTTCTGTTGAATTCTGATTTATGCCAGAACAGACCCATTAATGCCCAGGAGTTAAGACCCCCTAATTGCCAGGATTCGCTGAACTGTGCCTGATTGAAATTTAGACCCAATTTGGTCCAGTGTTTCCAATAGTTCACTTTCAGATCCAATTTGGGAATAGGAACATTGATGTTCTTAATATTCAGGGCTTTTTGTTTTTCTTGTTCGCTGATGCTAGAATCTGGTTTTACGCGCAGCTCCTTAAGATCTTGAGCATGCATCTGGGTAACCCCTAAAACAAAAATGAAAACAGGTAATAGGTAAAATTTTATTCTCATATTAATTTTCTTTTTTGACATCCATTTTTATATCTGGCAATTCTCGCAAAGGTCGTAAATTTGGGTGTAGTTTATAGACTTCGTACATTTTTTTTACATGTATACCCAACTCTTCCTTGCTCATCGTTGATATTTGCTCATAGGATGGTTTAAAGATTTTCATGAACACCTGCAAATCCTCCCCTTCCAATCCAATCAGATTGTGCACAAAATCGGGCGTAAAAACATATTCTACTACGTTCTGCTCATGCAGTTGACCGATATGTGTGGTAAATCTTCGGGCGTTCTTGGCCTCTTTACTGATCTTGCTATAGAGATAGTCTATGCTCAGACCCGCCCCTGATGGACCAACGGAAAGCGCTTCGCGAGGTGCTGCCAGATCAAAGGCTTTTTTATAATCGCGCTTCATCTCATCCAGCACATCATCCGGATTCCTACGCCCTACAACACGAATCTCCTGAATTTGTTTGACAGCTTCCTTTAAATAGATGATCAAGGCCGGTTGTTCCTTGATTTCGATGGTATCTGAAATATAACCGGTCTTCCGAATGATCAGCTGATCTCCCGGGCTGACCAGGATATCAAACTCTCCCCTGGAATCGTTGTAGGATTTCTGATTGGTATTCACGTTCCGGATCAAGACCTCTCCAACGCGTTGCTTATTGAAGGCATCATACACAATACCTTCCAACCTTCGCTGCGCAAAGCCTGAGTGCGGAATAATAAAAAGTCCGAATAAAAGAAAAAGTAATAGCGGTTTCACTCCTATAAAACTACATGATAGATGAATAGGATGCTAATATTTAACATCTTTTAATAGCTCTTGTAACTATTTTGATACGACCAACAATTGCCCGACCGACACGGCATCGCCCGTAAGTCCGTTCATTTCCTTCAATGCAGCAACTGTAAGGTTGTTTTTAGTCGCGATAGCGGTTAGTGTGTCCGAAGCTTTGACTTCATAGATCTTCATGGCTACTGGCTTCTTGATTTCCTCTACGGGAACAGGAGGCTCTACTTCAGCCTTCTTCTCAATGATCTGGTCTACCTTTTCGGCCCTGGCCACAACTTCCGTTTTGCGTTCCGGAATATCATATTGCTGCAGGTTGTACCGTTCGATCAGATCGATCAGAAGCTGTGGATACCTCGGATTCGTAGCATAGCCTGCATCCTTCAATCCCCTCGCCCAACCTTTATAGTCGTTCTTACTCAGTTGGAAAAGTTTCTCATAGCGTTTTCTCAATAAGAATTGGGAATGGTCTCTGAAGGATTGTTCAGGATTGTCATAGACACGAAAGCAATCGTTGGGATTGTCATCCGATTTGGTAACCGATCTTCCGCTCCAAGTTCCTCCACATTTGATTCCGAAGTGATTGTTCGCTCGAGTAGCGAGGTCGCTGTTTCCATTTCCGGATTCCAAGATGGCTTGGGCAAGTTTGATACTCGCCGGGATGCCATATTTGTTCATCTCTTCGATGGCAATTCCTTTGTATTTTTCGATATAGGATAATCCGGAGACCGAGGTTCCTCGGTTGCCAGAAGTCGTTCCTGTCCTACCCGTGGAGGAGGTTATGGTGCCTTGCGATTTGCCTTGCGGACTTTTCATCACCGATCCCCTCTTCGTTCCACATGAAACAAAAAATAAGGCCAATATTAAACTGGCCAGCCATACCTTCTTCATCTAAAAGAAATTAATTAAGGTTTGTTTTCTCGTCGTACTTCTCCAGATCGTAACGGTCGATCGTGGAAATAACTTTCCTCGACCAATCACTCGTTTCCGAATAGCCAGAACGTGCAATCCCTTTTACCCAAGATTGATAATCCTTCGAATCATGCTTCTTGAACAAAGGTTGAGTCGCCTTTCTTCGCTGCAACAATCCTACGAAATCACGGTAAGATTCGCTCGCTGAATCATATCCCTTATAAGCGGAACGGATCTTCGTGCTGTTGTTCTTCCCTTTGATTCCAAAATGGTTGTTGAGATAACGTGCGATACGGCTATTGCCATAGGCACTTTCATGGATGGCAACCGCCAAGATAACAGAAGCTGGTACTCCTGTTTCACGCATAAGCTTCTGCGCAGCCGGGCTGTGCTTAGCGATATACGATTTTGTTGTGTAGTCTTGAGCGAATACGCTCATAGATGTCAATGTAGTAAGTATACATACCACAAAAATCTTTCTACAATAATTTAGCATAAAACCTGTTTTAGTTTAACACTACTTCTTGCGTAGCACAAAAAGCCCATCTCTGATTGGCAATATCAACTTCTCTACCCTATCGTCACTTGCCAGTGTTTGATTTAATTCAATTATTTGTTTTGTTTGATTGTCCGGCTTATCATCAAAAACCTTGCCTTTCCATAAGACATTGTCAATTAACAATAATCCTCCCGGTCTTACCCGGTCAATCAGTTCATTGAAATAGTATAAATTCCGCTTCTTATCTGCGTCTATAAATACTAAATCGAATATACCTTCGATCTTCGCGATCTCCTCGGCTGCATCTCCTATATGATATACAATCTGGTCCGTATAGGGCGATTCATCAAAATAACCTTGAACACGCTCCTGTTGTTCCTCATTGATATCAATGGTATGAAGTTTTCCTCCTTCGGCCAATCCCTCTGCTAGACATAACGTGGCGTATCCTGTAAAGGTGCCTATCTCTAAGGCTAAGCTCGGTTGGACCAATTTGCTCAACATCGAAAGGACTCTTCCTTGATAATGTCCCGATAACATATGGGGCATGGTTTCTCTCAAGTAGGTCTCTCGATTGACCCTTTTCAACAACGAATTTTCACCGTCCGTAGTATCTTCCAAATAGGCTTCTAAGCGTTCAGATTCTTCAAACATACCGGGCAAAGATAGGAATTAGGGCCTTACCATTCCAAGCAATTTTTATTAACACCCTCATTATCAAAATCTTGATAAGTAACAAAGGATGTCCAAATTTGCCTTAAAACGGGATTTTTTATTTTTATACTAATTGTGGAAAAAGTGAAAAGAGCATAAAAAAACCTACCATATGGTAGGTTAAATCTTTATTAATTCTTTCTTAAATTTTAATCTAAAGAAGCCGTGATCAATCGGATGAATTCAGAACGGGTTACATCGTTTTGGAAAGCACCGGTAAAAGCTGAAGTTGTGGTTACGGAGTTTTGCTTTTGTACCCCACGCATCGCCATACACATGTGCTTACATTCGATCACAACCGCTACCCCTGCAGGATTTAGGGTTTCCTGAATACAATCGCGGATTTCGTTGGTCAAACGCTCCTGAACCTGTAATCTTCTCGCGAATATATCCACCACACGCGGGATCTTGCTCAGACCCACAATATGCCCGTTAGGGATATAGGCGATATGGGCTTTGCCAAAGAAAGGCAACATATGGTGCTCACACATGGAATACACTTCGATATCCTTCACCACCACCATCTGGCTATATTCCTCTTGGAACATGGCTCCACGCAATACTTCCGCAGGATCCACATCATAGCCATGGGTAAGAAACTGTAAGGCTTTGGCAACACGCTCCGGGGTTTTCTCCAAACCTTCGCGCTTAGGATTTTCGCCGATAGCCTCTAATATATCCACATAATGTGCGGCAATTCGTTCAACATTTTTCTCGTTGTACTGATCTATTTTAAGATAGCCATCTTGCTCGGCATCTTCAAATTGTTGAAATTTGCTCATTTAGTAATTTAATTTGGGGATTATTCGCCGAAATATTCGACATAGTTGTTTTCCGTTTCATGCAAGCGTACGGCATGTAGAAACACCTTTTCCTGCTCAAAAAACGGCTTAAGGATGTTGAAGATCTCCACAGCGATCACTTCGGTGGAAGCCATCTTGTCTTTCATGAAATCCACATCCAGGTTAACGTTCTTATGGTCCAATTTATCGATGATCTCTCTAAGGATGATGTCTTTCATGCGTTTCAGGTCGATCAAGAAGCCTGTTTCCGGGTTGATATGTCCCTTCACAGTCACAAACAAGTCGTAATTATGGCCGTGCCAATTGGGATTGGAACAGTTGCCAAATACGCGCTCGTTTTCCTCTGGAGACCAGTCTTCACGGTACAATTTATGGGCGGCGTTAAAGCGTTCGCGTCGTGTAATATAAATCATAATACAAAGATAAGGCAAATAAACGTAATTTAGTACTTTCAGATAATATATGAAGATACTGTTAGTTGCTGCCACAGACCTTGAAATTGCAGATTCCATTTCCAGCTTTCAAGAATTCGATACAGATTATTTAGTTACCGGGGTTGGCATGGTCGCTACGGCCTATGCGATGGGTAAGCACCTGGCCAACAACAAGTACGATCTTTTGTTGAATGTGGGCATAGCCGGCACCTTCAATCCTGCGGATGAAATGGGAACTGTAAAACGGATTGTGTCCGACCGCATCTTTGATCTGGGTGCCGAAACCAAAGATGGCTTTATGCCGATCGAGGAAATGGGCTTTGGCAAATCGATCTTTCAGGAGCGGCTGCCAGCTATTTCTTTAGGGCAATCCTTCGAATCGTTGAAGAAGTCCACTGCTATTACCGTTAATAGAGTTCATGGCAGTAAATCCAGCATTGAACAGCTGAGAAAAACCTTACCCCTTGGTTGTTTGGAGAGCATGGAAGGCGCCGCCTTTTTCTATGTTGCTGAGGAACAGAACTGCCCTGCCATACAGGTCCGTTCGATCTCCAATTTGGTGGAAGAACGCAATGTATCCCACTGGGACATCCCGAAAGCCCTTCAAGAACTCAACTGTTGGCTGCAGGGTTTTCTACGTTTGCATCGAAAATAGTACAATGCCGCTACGGAAATTCAAGAAATAATAGTATTTTTGCCTAATCTAAACAAACGACATTATCGGTATACTGATGAGAGAAATACAATTCAGAGAAGCACTTCGTGAAGCGATGAACGAAGAAATGCGCAAAGACGAAACAATCTTTTTAATGGGCGAGGAAGTCGCTGAATATAATGGTGCTTACAAAGTAAGTCAGGGTATGCTTGACGAATTTGGCGCTAAACGTATAATTGACACGCCTATTGCAGAGCTTGGTTTTGCTGGTATTGGTGTTGGTGCAGCCATGAATGGTCTAAAACCAATCATTGAGTTCATGACCTTCAACTTTTCCTTGGTTGCTATTGACCAGGTGATCAATGCCGCAGCAAAGCTTCACCAGATGAGCGGTGGGCAGTTCTCTTGTCCGATCGTTTTCAGAGGCCCAACCGGTAATGCGGGACAACTAGGTGCTCAACACTCCCAAAACTTTGAAAACTGGTATGCAAATACGCCAGGATTAAAAGTGGTTGTTCCATCAAACCCATACGATGCTAAAGGACTTTTAAAATCATCTATCATCGATCCAGATCCAGTGATCTTCATGGAGTCTGAGGTGATGTATGGTGATAAAGGAGAAGTTCCTGAAGAAGAGTATTACTTAGAGATCGGTAAAGCGAATACCATCCAAGAAGGTACGGATGTAACGATTGTATCTTTTGGTAAGATGATTCCTCGTGTGGTTATTCCTGCAGTGGAAGAATTGAAAAAAGAAGGTATCAGCGTTGAGTTGATCGACTTACGTTCTGTACGTCCAATCGATTATGCAGCGATCATTGAGTCTGTTAAGAAAACCAACCGTTTGGTGATCGTAGAAGAGGCTTGGCCATTGGCTTCCATATCTTCAGAAATCACTTTCAACGTACAAAAGAATGCATTTGATTACTTAGATGCACCTATTATCCGTGTTACATCTGCAGATGTACCTTTGGGATATGCACCAACGTTGGTAGAAGCTTCACTTCCTAGCATCGCTAAAGTAGTGAAAGCCGTTAAAGAAGTATCTTATATCAAGAAGTAATTTTAGCTTCTCTATAGAAAAGGCCTTAGCATTCGTGGAGGGCACTGAAAAAGTCCCCTTTTAGAATGGGCTAAAAAAAGGAGTGGAAAACAACAGTTTTCTGCTCCTTTTTTCGTATCTTAAAGTAGGCTTTAACGGATATCAGGATGCTTTCTACCCAACAAAAAATTCAGTTCAGTTCCTATTCGGGATTGTACGATATCATTGTTCCAAAAGACAATCTACTTCGCAAAATCAACGATCTTATCGATTTCAGTTTTATACATGAGGAACTTTTGGAGAAGTATTGCCAGACCAATGGGCGTACAGCAGAGAGCCCCATCAAGATGTTCAAGT
>NZ_PEAZ01000038.1:0-61447 GCF_002734245.1 Sphingobacterium sp. 1.A.4 | reverse complement strand
CAACAAATGCAGGGACAAAAAGATAGCTTTTACAAAGCTAGGTCTGTGGCACAATCAGGTTGAGAATGCGGGCATTGCTTCCTTTGAGAGCGTGGCAAGATCCATTGCAGCACATCACCAATATATACTACACTACTTCGATAACAGAAGCACCAATGCCTCGGCAGAATCTTTCAATGCAAAACTCAAAGCTTTTAGGAGTGTCTTTCGTGGCGTAAGGGACACAACATTCTTCCTGTACAGAGTGATGAAATTATATGCTTAAAAATCTTTACCCCCCAAACTTTCGGTATGATCCCAAAAAGCAAACAAGGAAGGAGAAAAACCAAGGTTAAGGATCTTTTAAGCATGTTTTGAAAATCTGTTGTTTGTATGATAGATACAATATAACAACAAAAGAGGTTGATTCACATCAACCTCTTTCTAAAAAAATTACTTTACTCTTTGCATTATGGCCCATTGCCATAATAAAACATTAAAATAATCCTTCTTTTAATACTATAACGTTGGCTGTATGAATTTATTATCTGAACACTTCTTTTTTTTGCGAAGACATGAAAAGATAATTAGGTTAATGTCATATAATTTTTAATTGATTAAACCGTTTGAGAATATGTATGTCATAGAGGAAAATGGATAAAGAAAAAATGAAAAAAAACTATTTTGGTAAGGCGTTATTATTGTTCAATACTTTCAAGAACAGAAAGTTGACCAACGAGGAAATTGATCTTGCTGAAGATAAAGCGCAACATTTACAAGGACGAACCAATGAGTTCAAATTGTTGATAGCTATGGTCAAGGATACGTTCGCTGGCCGATATAAAATGAATAAATGGAACTTATCGGTCATCGTTGCCACCATTATTTACGTGGTATCGCCATTGGATGCTGTTCCAGATCTTATACCGATTTTAGGTTGGTTGGATGATGCATCGATCGTCGGATTTGCCATTTCAAAATTGGCTGATGAGATCGACCGTTACAGAAAATTTAAGAAATCCAATGCAATAGGTATAGAAATTGCTGAATAGAGATTATGTTTTACATGTGAAAGCCGGTTCAATAGAAATATTGGCCGGTTTTCTTGTTTTTATTTAAGTTTGTGCGGTTATTTGTAAGCATGAACCTAAATTCATGAACATGTTTAAACCTACATATTGTCTTGTTTTCACCATAGGATTTCTTGTTTTTTGTTTAAAAACCAGTTTTGCACAAGAAAAAAATTTGGCCGATCAAATAACACAGATCTTTACTTCAGCCTATCCAAGTGGAACTAATCCTGGAGCTGTTGTTTCCATAAATTTTAAGGGTTTTCAGTTTATTAAATCCTCCGGTGTCACTCATCTAGAGACTCCCAACCGAATAGATGCTAAAACCAATTTTAGAATGGCTTCTGTGAGCAAGCAATTTACGGCTAAAGCTATCCATGAATTAATAAAGGCTGATAAATTAACCTTGGATACCCGAATTTCCACTTTCTTTCCAAACTTAAAGGGAAAAGTCGGCGAAATAAAAGTTCAGCATCTATTGAACCACAGTTCTGGGATCGCGGATTATGAAAGCCACATGGGCGATCAGATTAAACAACCGTTAAGTGATGCAGATGTCCTTCGCATTATCGAGCCTTCAGAAACCTTATTTTTTGAACCGGGAAGCAGGTTTAGATATAGCAATACAGCTTATTGTTTGCTCGCGTTAATTGTTGAACAACTAACTGGAGAAAGTTACGCCAATACCATGAAAACCATGTTTTTTGATCCTTTCAACATGAAAAATTCCCTCCTGTATGATGTGAATCGAAAAATCCCCAATCGGGCATATGGTTATCATCCACAAAAAGACAGGTTTATTTTTGCGGATCAAAGTTTAACGAGTTCTACTTTAGGAGATGGTGGGGTATACACTTCAGCAAGCGATTATCAGAAATGGTTGAAAAATCTTAAAAAAGAAATGAAAGGGTTAAACGTGGAAGAGGACTATCTCAATAGGTTGAACAGTATGCCCGTTAAAGGACCAATAACGTATTCCTATGGCTGGTTCCGAGGCTTGGATTCAACTAATGAACCGATATGGTTTCATTCAGGAGAAAGTACCGGATTTCATAACATCGTGCTATTCTATCCAAAGACAGGCGAACATGTGCTATTATTCAGCAATAGGGATGATCTTTTGATCGCTGAGGTATTTGATAAGATCATGAAAACTTTAGGTATAGCTGTCCAAGGTATTGATAATCAACAGTTATTTACCTGGTTGAGTAATGTATATGCTAATCAAATTCCTTAACATCTTTGATCTTAAAACTATTTCCTTCCTTGGCCAATACAATTTCACGATGGTAATCGGTCTGGTAATCACAATCGGATATGACTGATTTTAGGGTAATGCTTTCCGCATCCTCATGTAATACATCACAAGTGGATAGGGTAATGCTGCCATAATCTTGACCCGATATTAAAAATCCTGCACCAATTCCTGCTAATTTAGTATCATAATCTTTTGCATATTTCGCATGGAATTCCGATTCGGTTAAACTCCCATCCAGGTCCAAATCAACATTAGTGGCATCCATTTTATATTCATAATAAGCTGGCGTACATAAATTGGCCATGGCATTCATGTCGCCCTTTTTAAAAAAACCTTCTACATTTTCTTTCAACCATACACAGGCAGAAGCATTATCGATGGCCTTTGCCGTGCTATCATTGGTAGCAACAACGGAATCCTTCAAAGAATTTTCAGTGTTATTTTTGGCATTCTGACAAGCGGAAAGTCCAATGATCATCAGGGCGTAAAGGATCTTTTTCATGTTGGTAAGATTAATTTAACATTAAACGCAGAGGCTGCCCGAATGTTTTACCCATAATAAAACTCCTCCTAATCTTTAATGGATTAAGAGGAGTTTTGATTGGCAATGTTATTGTTTTTCTAATATTTCTTTCAGGTTGGAAAGTCCAGCATCAAAATCCTTGTTCATATCAAAAAATAAAGACATGATATTGAAGGGGTAGGGCATTTTCCCATCAATTTCCCAAATGACTTTCGTGCTTGTGGAATCGATTGGCGTGGTAGACATAAATGATTTATTGGCATCTCCGGTACCATTAAAGAATAAATCCATATCGACGCGTTTTCCTTCGTCTAATTTGGTCAGCACCTGTTTTCCATCACCCACTTTTTTGCTTTTCCAGGTATAGGTAAAACCTACGGTTCCATCTTCACCCTCATAGTGTCTTTCGATATTGGGGTCCTGCCTAGACCAATTATCATAATTACCCTGATTCCGGATCAATTTCACATAATCATAAACTTCTTGGTTAGGTTTTTTGATGACGATCTCACTGCCTGCATGGAAATCCTTCGGAAGGATGGCAGCCACAATAAGTACAATGACCACTAGGCCGAGTACAATAAATAATAGATACTTTAAAAATTTCATGTTGTTTTGGATTGGTTTTATGAATTGAATTAATTATTCGTTTGCTAATTGCAACATTTTATTTATGGTATTTAAGTTTCTACCCGTCGCATTCACTTTTAATTTTTTTTCGAAGAAATTATTATTTAGTTTACTGTTTGACATACCATTTGGTAAGTAAAAGTAAAGGAGATCTTCATTTAAATGGTATTCTTCAGGGCTAATGTCCAAAGCTCCCAATGCATCGATATCTTCTTTTTTGGGCGTATCATCCAAGAAGGTAAAAAACAATTTATTGCCTTCCATTTCTCTTTTAATAGGATTGTTGGCAAGTGCTTTTTTAACCTGATCTATGGTTAATACAAAACAAGATATTTCGAGTTGAAAATGCTTCTTTAAAAGTTGGTTGAAATTAGTTTTTAACTCTTTCGCCGAAAGATTACTCTTCAGAAAAACATTACCACTTTGGATATAGGTCTTTACATCCTGATATCCTTCCTTTACGAGCAAAGCCTTTAAATCTGCCATTTTGATCAGGTTTTTTCCGGAAACATTTACTGCTCTTAGAAATATGATAAATGAATTCATGGGCTAATAATAGGCAATTTTTAGGGACAGATTTATCAAACTTTAAATTAAAGATAAGAATTTATACCTAATGCCGTATATATTAAGCATTTATAAGCTTATCGATTTCAATTTTTTTCATACCCATCAATGCCCGATTAGCCTGCGGATAATTACTTAAGATCTCGGAAATCTGTTTTGGAACGACCTGCCAGCTCAACCCAAATTGGTCTTTACACCACCCACACTGACTTTCCTGTCCCTTTTCTGTGATCTTGTTCCAATAATAATCTATCTCTTCTTGGTCTTTGCAGGAGATGGTTAATGAAACCCCCTCGGTAAAACTAAAATCTTGAGGATATCCAGAGTCCATTGCAGCCAACGTATACCCATTTGCTTTAAACTGTGCGTGCATCACCTGACCTTTGAATTCACCTTCAGGATATTCCAAAACACCCTGCGATTCAAAATCAGGGAACAATTCTCCATAAAATGCCAATGCTTCCTTGCATCTTCCCTGTTGTTTTTCACAGAACATAAGGGTAGGTATGATTTTCTGTTGGTTTACATCGGCTAGTTTACCCAGATAAAGCTGCCAGCTTACGCCATATTGGTCTTCTACCCAGGCATATAGTTCGCTGAAGGGATAGCTGTCCAAAGGCATCATTATTTTTCCTTTTTGGCTCAGTTTTTCCCATACTGCTGTTAATTCCTCTTTAGTCTCAAAAACATGCATAAAGGAAATAGCGGAATTTGGTTTGAACAAAGGACCACCGTTAATTCCTATGAACTTTAATCCACGGATAGATCCTTCCACGACGATGTCATCCGCTTTCTCGATTTCCGTCTCTGGGAAAGTTTGGCTGTAAAATTCGAATGCCTCTTTGGCGTTATGATCAAACCAAATGGCAGGGATAATGTTGTTTTTCATGATGATTTCCTTTCTTTTTTGTTGGAGTTGGGCCAAGAGAATAATTTCGTAGAGCATCGCTTAGGGATTTTTGAGGTCATTTTCCATGACCATTAGTCGAAGGCCTCCATAATCTGTTACATGCAATATTTCAGATGCCGCAACATTTTTTTCCAGATGACTTTCGGTTTTATTGGCTTGGTTTAGGTCATTGGTTTCAAGCAATAATTTGATGGTTGATTCTTTTATATCAGGGGAGGCACATATTTCCAATTGAAGGTTGCCGTTCAGAAATATGGTCTTTTTACAATTAATGTCCGTGAAATCTCCATCAATTTCATCAAACAATAGGAGGTCCCTATAAAAATGCAATACATTTTCATATTGTTCCATAGGAACCTCCATTAAGATTTTACCAATAGTTTTAAATGTTAGATTCTTCATATAAGAAATGAAGGGGAAAAATCTTATCCCATTTTCTTGTTTCCTTCGAAATGAACCATCCAGGAGATGCCAAATTTATCTTGGAAAGAAGAATATAATTCCGCAAAAAATGTTTCCGCCAGATCCATTTCTATGTTTTGTGCATCTTTGGCTAATGCGGTATGTAGCGCTTTAGCCTCTTCAGCACTTTCAGCATCCAGCATAATGTAAGTGGAAGTACCCAAGGTTGCTTTTGGACCAAAAGCTTCATAGGTATCCGATCCCATGATCATGGTGCTATCATTGATCTTAATGGCAGTATGCATGATGAGATCCTTGGCATCATCTGGTAATGCGGGCATATTTGGGTCTGCAGGCATATCGCCATAACGGTAGGTTCCTACTGATTCTGTTATGAATACTTGCTGATAGAAATCGAAAGCCTCTTTACAATTTCCATTAAAATTTAAATAAGCATGAATCTTTGCCATAATGTTTTTTTTATGTGGTTTCTAAATGTTTAATCAAAGATAGGAGGGGTTTTGACAACCCATTGTCAACAGGATTTTAAAAGCCTTCTTTTAGTAAGGCATCGAGATTAGACTGCCCCATTTCATAGCCTTCTTTAAAACCCATTTCTAAAAGCTGATTCATTGCATCCTCATTTTCAAATGTGCATATATTGGTTACCAAAGTTCCATTATCTTTTTCTTCAAAAGAGGTATTCCAAGTCGATTGCGGAAAGGAGGTGTTGATATGTCCTTGGTCATCCGTAAAAGCATCCGTTCCGGAGAAGGATTCTTGGAAATTAATGGTATTGTATTTAAAAATAGACCAATGGGTTTCATTTTCTGGACCTTTCATGGCATATAGCCAGGTTCCTCCAGGAACAAAGTCCTGGTACTTTGTTTCGCATTTCCATGGTTTCGGCGCCCACCATAAATCTAGTATTTCAGCATCTGTATATGCTCGCCAGACTTGTGCTAAGCTTCCGTTGTAACTGCGCTTAATGGTCAATTGATTTCCTTGAATATCAAATTGATAGAAATGTTGATCTTCCATGGTATATGATTTTTTATTAGTACTAAGTTACGGGGCTTAAAACAAAAAGAACTTGCCATACGACAAGTTCTTTTTTTATTTGCTGGATTTCATTGCTGGTACTTTCTTGATGCCATCGTCCTCCATCAACCTTTTGTATTCATCCGTATTTGGATCTAATAATTTAATTTTTCCTTCAGCATCGTGAAATATGGCCCAACCATAGGTTTTTGCCAGTGGAGAGGTTCGAAGACAGGCTTGTCCTTTTGAATAAAAATTTGCTCTTTCGGTTTCCAATTCCTGCTCGATAAAATCTTTTCGGATGGCATGGACGTTAAATATAAGGTCATCGGAGGTCATATCCCCCGAGTTTTCCATCAGCATATCATATTGCAGATTGGCTACCGTTAATTTTCCTTCTTTTACCGGAGGAGCAATTGCTTCTTTTGCTTTGCAATCTTCCGCTACGGTGATCAGGGTATTGTAATAGTTCGTGCTGTGCTGTTTCATTTTTTTGAACTTAGGAATCTGGATATGTTTGTTTGGTAAATTTAACAGATTCCTCCATCAAATGTTTTAATGCATCTATATGTAGATCACTTAATTTTTTTACATAGATACAGGCTTTTCCCATTTTATATTTTCCCAATCCATCCAATAAATGCGCATGTTCCTCACTGCCCGAATAGACATAAAGGGAAATAGCCGCTTTTCGTGGAGAGAAGCCCAATAATGGGGCATCGCCTTCATGGCCTGATGCATATTTATAATGGTAATTTCCAAAACCAATGATGGATGGGCCGAACATTCTTGCTTTTTCTCCTGTGGTTTCTTCCATCAATCGAATCAGTTCATAGCTGTCTTCTCTTTTCTGTTGGTTATCGACCTGCTCAATGAAAGCGATGACATCCTCATCGGTATAATGCGTTTTTAGTTTTGCCATTTGACTTCGCCTAATTACTGCATATTACCAATTCCGAATACCGCGCCTGCCGGGTCTTCAATAATGACATAATTGTAGGTACCATCTGGTTTTTTGCTTTCATGGATCAATTTTGCACCCAAATCCAAAGCGGTTTTCAACCGTTCCTCCACATCCTCTGCATAGATGTACATGATCCATTGGGGAGGGAGGTTATTGTTTTTTCCGCGCTTATGACAGATGCCGCCGGCAGCATTTTCTGAATCAACCAGCATGGCATAGTCGTTATATTCGCCGTCATCATCACGCATGGCCACCGGAAATTCCTGCCATCCGGCTACCTCCTTATAAAATTCCTTTAAGGAATCTGCTTTGGTTGTTGTAAGGTCTGCCCATACAATCTGTCCTAATTTAAATTTGGGTGCTTCCATATTCTCTATTTATTTTCTACATAATCCTTGAAGCTGTTCAGAATAGCCTGCCAGCCTTCACGCTGCATGTCCACCGGATTAGTTCCCTCTGCATCGAATAAAACATCCACTAGGGTTTGGCCGTTTGATTCCGAAAACCTAACATCAGCCGTCCGCTCATCCCCCAAAACATAGGAAAGGTAATTATAAGGTGTTACCTCTGTATAGGTGCCTTCAAAATCAAATTCAAAACTTCCGTCTTTTGCGGCCATTTTGTTCTTGAACTTTCCGCCAACCCGTAGATCGTTTTCCGAAGAAGGACAATGCCAATCTGGAGATGCTTGATTCCAATTTACGATATCTTCAGGATTATTATACGCTTCCCAAACTTTTTTTAATGGTGCATTGATTGCGGATTGTACTTTTACTTTTTGAGTTTCCATGTTGTTTCTAAATTGATTAACCGAAATTATTCATTATTATTTCAAGTTCACTTGCCTTAAGGCAAGAATTTTTATTGGTATATTCGTTTTTAGAATCAACACAAAACTTATGAAAGACAAACTAACAGCCCGAGCAGCCTTGCAAATTCAAAGACCGGTAGAAGATGTTTTCGATGCCATCATCAAGGCCGATAAGATGAGCAAATATTTCATAAAGAGTTCTACTGGAAATCTGGATTCCGATGTGACGGTAGAATGGAAGTTCCCGGAGTTTGACGATGTTTTTCCAGTAACAGGGAAATTGATCAAATCCAATGAATACATTTCTTTCGATTGGAGCGGCGGAGCAGAAGGGATGCTTGTAGAAATATTTTTGGAAGAGCTGAGCGATGATTCCACTGTAGTCCGTGTAAAAGAAAGTTTTATGGAGAAGGATGATGATGGAATAAAACAGGCCATAGGACAAACAGAAGGTTGGGCAAATTTCTTAGCTTGCATGAAGGCAAGTTTAGAATATGGGATCAACCTACGCAATGGTGCCTTTGATTTTATGAAAACTAAAGAACAGTAGAATGGCAGGAGTAACCTTTTCTACCATTGACGAATACATCGCCAACTTTGCCGGTGAACAGCAATCCATCTTGGAACATGTTAGGCAGATTATTAAGAACGCCGCGCCAAAAGAAGCCAAGGAGACCATCAACTATGGCATGCCGACCTTCAGGTACAATGGAAATCTGATCCATTTTGCGATGTTCAAACAACACTTGGGATTATATCCAGGTACAGCTGCCATTTCCCATTTTGCGGATGATTTGAAAGGCTTAAAAACTTCAAAGGGAGCCATTCAGATTCCTTTGGGAAAAGAGCTACCAAAGTCGCTAATTGAAAAGATGGTACAATACAATGTAGACCAATTGAAAGATAAGGAAGGACCTAAATGGGATACCCATCGAACGCGCTGGACGGAATGTGAAGAATTAATGACGCGATTGATCGAACAAACTAAGACTCCATTGGTTAAAACATTTAAATGGGGAACGGATGTGTATACTTTTCAGGGGAAAAATGTAATTGCCTGGGGTGGCTTTAAAGATTTTTTCTCTTTATGGTTCTATAATGGTGTTTTCTTGACCGATAGGAAGAAGGTTTTGGTAACTGCCTCTGAAGGGAAGACCAAATCTTTGCGGCAATGGCGATTTACGGATGTCAAGGATATGGATGAAAAAATGATCCTGGATTATATCGAGGAATCTGTGCAGACCATTAGGGATGGTAAAGAGATTAAGCCAGAGAAAAGTCCTGTTCGGGAATTAACAGGTCTACTAAAAGAAGAAATGGAAAAAGATAGTGCATTTAAAGATGCCTTCGAAAAGTTAACGCCTGGGAAGAAGAAAGAATATATGGAACATATTGATGAGGCGAAGCAGGAGAAGACAAAAATAAGTCGACTAGAAAAAATCAAACCTTTGGTTCTCGCAGGCAAAGGTTTACATGATAAATACAAAAGCTAATGGATAATGCAGTTAAGGTTGGATTTATAGGTTTGGGCAATATGGGTCATCCTATGGCCAAAAACCTAGAGAAAGCAGGAGTGGACCTCTATGTTTACAACCGAACCTTAGAAAAGGCAAAAGATTTTGAGGAACATAGTACAGTTTGTGAAGATATTTCTGACCTGGTCAAACAAACTGATATCATCTTTACGATGTTAACGAATGATGATGCGGTACATGCTGTTTATGAAAATATATTACGTGGTACCGTAGAAGGAAAATTATTTGTAGACATGAGTACGATATCCGAAGAAGCTTCTACGGCTATTGCATCTACACTTTTGGCGAAAGGAGGATCTTTTATCGATGCTCCAGTAGCAGGAAGTACACTGCCCGCCAAGGAAGGAACGTTGATATTCATGATAGGTGGAACGCAAGAGGACAAAGAAAGGATTAATCCTTACCTGAGTCTTATGGGAAAGGAAGTTAAGGATTTGGGTTTTAATGGGGCAGGAATTGCGGCTAAGCTTTGTATCAACTATTACCTGTCTATTTTATACCAAGGCATGGCAGAGACCGTTCTATTGGCAGAGAAGTTGGGGATTTCCCGTACGGATATGATGGATATCATCAACCAGAGTGCTAGTGGGAGCGGGGCAACTAAAGTGAAGACAAAATCGATCATTGAAGATTCATTTCCAGCGGCATTTTCCCTGGATCTGATGTTAAAGGATGTCAAATTAGCCATAGCGGCAGGTGCTGATCTTCCATTTACAAAGGTTTTGAAAGATACCTATCAATCAGCACATGATGAGGGCTATGGGGAGCAGGATGTGATGTCTGTTTTAACTTATCTAAAAAAGAAAGTAAATGTTAATTAAAAAGATATACTTATGAAAGTTTTGGGTTCTATTATTCTATTCAGTTTGATCTTTGGATCGATGGCGAAAGGCCAAGGCCTTAAAGAGGTTATTTATCAGGAAAAAGATCAAAAATTATCGGGTCTGATTTCGAGCAATGCCGGAAAATCCTTACCTGCGGTCTTAATATTACCGGCGTGGAAAGGAATTGATCAGGAAGCGAAGGATGCAGCATTTGACCTGGAAAAGGAAGGCTACTTGGTATTGATCGCTGATATCTATGGGGTAGGCAATACGCCGAAGGACAATGCGGAGGCTGGTAAACAATCCACAATCTTTAAAAGGGATTTTGCGACCTATCAGAAGCGTATTCAGGCAGGCATGGATGAACTGAAAAAGCAAGGCGCGACTAAAATAGCGGTAATAGGCTATTGTTTTGGCGGTTCAGGTGCTCTGGAAGCTGCTCGAGGAGGATTGAACGTGGAAGGTGCGGTGAGTATTCATGGAGGGCTAGCAAAAGATCCAAGTCGGGTGATGCAGCCAGTGAAGACCAAGGTTTTGGTTTTGCATCCAGCGGATGATGCATCCGTTTCGAAAGCCGATTATGATGGTTTTGTGAAAGAAATGGATGATGCTAAGGCAGATTGGCAAATCATAACCTATGCGAATTCCAAACATACCTTTACTAATCCAGAATCGCCAGATTACAATGAGATCATGGCAAAAAGAGCCTGGAAACATACAAAGATGTTCTTGGAAGAAGTTTTAAAATAAAATTTTGACGTTAAAGATTTTCTCAAAGGCTATTTAATAATAGCCTTTTTTTCTTTTATTATTTTTTCCTGGGATTATACAGATATATAGAATAGCCATCTGTATAAAAATTAAGAATAGAATCCAATCGATGGTTAGTGGAAGGATATTCTTATGGATATAATTGGTGATTAAGCATGAGACTGGAAAAAAACAGCTCCAAATAAATAGTGCTCTCATGATGTTTTTGTTAATAATTTATAGTTTCTATTATATCATCTAATATAAATAAAAAATATTTCATATTACTATATTAAATAAATTTAATAAGTTATTTACTTCATATGAATACTTGTTTTCATGAAAAAAATATTACCCTCATTTTTTTTGGTAAAAAAGGACTATCTTTCTTTCATGAGTTCTAGAAGAGATTTTCTGAAAAAAGCATCCCTATTTGCGGGCGCTACAGCGTTAACCCATGTTATTCCTGAATCTATTCAAAAGGCATTGGCCATTGAGGCAGCACCAGGATCTACCTATCTTGATGCGGAGCACATCGTGTTTTTGATGCAGGAAAACCGATCGTTCGATCATTGTTTTGGTATGCTTAAAGGTGTTCGTGGATTCAATGACCCGAGGACTTATCGAGGGCCTGATCGTGTACCCGTATGGCATCAAACGATGGATGGCGAAAAAAGTTATGGTCCATTCCATCTGGATATTGAAAATACCCAAGTGACCTGGATGGGCGATCTTCCTCATGGTTGGCGGGATATGGTCATGGCTCGCAATAATGGTAAAATGGATAAATGGCTTCTCGCCAAAAGACCAGGAAATCAAAAATATAGGCATATCCCTTTAACCATGGGTTATTATGAGCGAAAGGATATTCCTTTTTATTATGCTTTTGCAGATGCCTTTACAGTATGCGACCAACATTTCTGTTCTTCATTGACAGGAACGAGTGCCAATAGATCTTATTTCTGGACTGGTACGGTGCGTGAAACCCCCCGGGATCCCAATTCGGTAGCTCATGTGGATAATGGACAGATCAATTACCGAGACCTTACTTGGAAAACCTATCCGGAACGACTTCAAGAAGCCGGTATTTCTTGGAAGGTCTATCAGAATGAACTCAGCCTTCCGGTGGGATTAACTGGGGAAGAAGAAGACTGGTTGGCTAATTTTACCGATAATAACCTCGAATTTCATAAACAGTACCAAGTAAAATTCCATCCCGCTTATCAAGCCTATGCCAAACGTCGGATCAGGGAGATCGAGCATGAACTGACCGTTGCGAGATATGCTTCCCAAGAAGCTTATCAGAAAGTTGTTGACCGCTTGAATAATTTTAAAAAGGATGTGGAACAGTTTTCCGCTTTGAATTTTGCAAAGCTTTCCAAGATCGAGCAGGAAATACATGAACGGGCATTTACGACGAACACGAATGATCCGGATTATCATAAATTAGAAAAAATAAGCTATACAGCCGATGGAAAGACCGTTGATGTTCAAGTGCCCAAAGGGGATATCTTCCATCAGTTCAGAAAAGATGTTCAAGAGAATAAATTGCCGGCTGTTTCCTGGCTAACGGCGCCATGCCGTTTCTCCGACCATCCGAGTTCGCCATGGTACGGAGCCTGGTATGTATCAGAAACCTTGGATATTCTGACCTCCAATCCGGAGGTATGGAAGAAAACCATTTTTGTATTGACCTACGATGAGAATGATGGGTATTTTGATCATGCCATGCCATTCGTTCCACCATTGAGTAATAAACCGGACACAGGAAGGGTGGCTAAGGGCGTGGATACGCAGGATGAGTATGTTACGGTGGAGCAGGAACGGATCCGGACAAACAATCCGGAGGCAAGTTTGGAAAGTCCGATCGGACTGGGCTATAGGGTACCTATGGTTATTGCATCGCCTTGGTCTAAAGGGGGATGGGTGAATTCGGAGGTTTTTGATCATAGTTCCAGCCTGCAGTTCATGGAACATTTCTTTGCCAAGAAAATAGGTAAAAAGGTATTGGAAACCAATATCAGTGCCTGGCGTAGGTTAGTATGTGGGGATCTGACCTCTGCATTCAGACCTATTCCGGAATTGAAAAAACCTGAAATAGACTTTGTGGATCGGAATGCCTACGTAGGGCGGATACATGCAGCCAAGGATAGGCAGTTGCCAGGGAATTTTGTAGCCCAAGATTACAAATCGATATTGGACGAATTTCAGCTTGATGGGGTTAAGCATTACGGGTTGGGCATACAGGAGAAAGGTACTAAATTGGCTAATGCCATTCCCTATGACCTGGATGTGAATCTCCAAGTAGACCTTAATAAGCAACGCTTAACGATGATTTTCGAACTTGCCGGGAAATTAAAGGCCAACAAAAAGATTGGTGCTCCATTGATTGTAACCAATCATACGGTATATAAGGAGCAGGGAAATTCTTTTCAAGCCTGGAATTTTGCGGTAAAAGCTGGAGAGCAGATGAGTTATAGCTGGGATATGCAGGATTTTCTGGATGGAAGGGTAAGTTTCACGCTGTATGGACCAAACGGATATTTCCGAGAGTTTAAATTGGAGTTGGATAAGCTTATACCTAGGATTATAGGTTATCAAGGAAAGGGACAAGTCTGGCATTTGAAGGTTGATGGTGTAAAAGAGGATTTCTTGATCAAGGACTTGGGTTATGGCTTGAAAGATACCTTGCATAAGGCAGGGAGAACTAAGGTTTTTTCCTTTGATCTGCAGGATAGCCATGGCTGGTATGATTTCTTAGTCCGCCCGGTTTCCAATGAACAAATTACTTATAGGTTTGCGGGGCATGTAGATCATGGAAAAAGCAGCCGTACCGATCCTTTAATGGGGGGTTAATCGGTTGAATTGTATTTTACTAGTTCGTTGAATGATTCAGAAAATTCTTTTAATTTAATTATAGTTTTCTCATCATTAATTTCCCCACTGGTATTTACTTTACCTTTTACGCCTGAAATTAGTAATGTAGTTTCCGGATTAAAATTTGTCATTAATGTTTTCATTATCAATTGCAATTCTTCGTGTCCTTTTTCTCCATTTGCTGAGGCCGTGATAATTCCAATTGGCTTGTCCGAAAATACGGTAGTGGAAACACACCACTCTAATACATTTTTTAATCCACTGGGAATGCTAAAAATATATTCGGGCGTACAAAATAAAATTCCATCCGCATTTTCAATACATTTTCTAAATTCTACAATTTCTTTTGGTGTATTTATAATTGACCGTTCAGGATCAAAATGAGGTAAATATTTTAGACCATTATAAATTATATATTTAAAGGATTCCTTATTTAATTGAATTATATTATTAATAATTTTTTGATTTGATGAGTTTTCACTTGCACTTCCATTTATAACAAAAATATTTCTCATTGTTTTCTTGTAAATAGGTTGATATTTGAATTCAATTAGACCTTATACAGACTAAAACATCCGTAATCAGTCCGAACACCTAGATATTCATTGACGAACTTTAACTGGCAGTTTTTGACAATATGGTCCAAGCGAAAGCTATGCAAAAATTTCTTGGCTTTAAAATCAAAAACATGCACATTACTTCGTTGTGATAATACCAATTTGGATTGATCAGGATTGAGACAGAACCTGCTCACTTCCTTGCTGTATTCAGGGATTTCTAGGCCAGGGATTGTAATTTGTTGATTATTTATTAGGTCGAAATAAAGCATTCCCCAACTACCATATTGTTCTTGAGCGAGAAGAAGGTCTCCGGATTCAGTAAATTCCATTTTTTCGATCATTTGAAAATCTCCTTTCAAGTGTGCTATTAAATCGCCGTTATCTGCATGAAGGATCGATATTTCTCCAGGTTTATTATGGAATGCAATCTTTTTTCCATCGGGAGATACTACACCAGCAAATGGTGTGTTGCCCTTAATGGTTACTGTCGAATAAGCTTGATCAAAAAATGGTTTATTATCATTGTCCAATGATTTCAATTGTCCGAAACTTGCGAATACTGTTCGATTTGTTCCAACAGAAATAAAGCTGCTTGGGTCTGATTTATTAGCTCCTAAATTCTCAAACTCCTGAGATTCGAGATCGTATGCATATATGAAATGATCGAGGTCGAGGTACAAGGTTTGGTTGCCCTCTTGATAGGCTATTTCCCAAGCTAATTGCTTCGGTAATGGAATGCTTTGAAGTAGGTTTCCTTGCCCATCAATCAATAATAACTGACCTTTCCATATATTCGCTTCCACGACATTCTGATACACAAATATCCCTTTATCTGTTCCCTGTAAGGATAAACTTCCCGTATACCCACCACCTACATAATAGTGTAAACGGGGTAAGCCAATGTTTGGGTTATCATTCCTTAATACATATCCCTTTTTCAAAGCCTCCCATTCTTTCTTTAGAAAGTTTTTCTGTACCTCCTGCTCGTTCGGGAATTCCTTCTCGGTTCGTTTTAATTTATCAGGTTTTCCGGATTCTGAAATCAAGGTGTTTCCGTTGATGGAAAGAAGGATTATCTTTCCATCTTCGTGGTTTATCAGCTCGTGTACTAGGTTCTCCATAGGTATCAGGTATTTGTGGTATAACGTAAATAAATTAAGAATAATTGTAATGATTTGATTATATCATCTTTTTTCTAACAAAAGCCGATTAAATTTGGTTATTACGTTATAAACGCGCATCTATGGCTGAACATAAAACAGAAATCAAGGACTATTTCACGCAACCCATTGATGATTTATTGAAAAAATTCAATGTTGATCAACAGGTTGGCTTAAAATCGGAACAGGTAGAACAGCTACGTTCAGAATATGGTTCAAATGCTTTAAAGGAAAAGGAGAGAAGATCCATATTCGCCATGTTCATTTCCCAATTGAATGATGCGTTGATCTATGTGTTGTTTGCTGCGGTTATCATCACCTTTGTGATGGGTGAATATACCGATGCGATCATTATCTTGATCGTCATCATCATTAATGCTTCCCTTGGTGTTTTTCAGGAATTAAAGGCGAATAATGCGATTGCGGCCTTGCAGAAATTGAGCAACCCAAAAGCCATTGTGAAAAGGAACGGGGAGCAATTGGAATTACCTGCGGATGAATTGGTTCCGGGTGATATTGTCATTTTAGAGGCTGGCCGCTATGTGCCGGCGGATCTCCGATTGTTGGAGAATGCGAATTTAAAAGTCGATGAATCATCCTTGACCGGAGAATCTGTTCCGGTGGAAAAGGATCTCGATGCCGAGATAAAGACGGATTATACCGCCATTGGGGATCGTTTGAACATGTCGTTTATGTCGAGCTTGGTTACTTTCGGGCGTGGGACAGGGATAGTTGTTGCAACTGGAAACCAAACCGAAGTTGGAAAGATAGCGAATTACCTAGCGGAGGAGAACAATAGCAAAACCCCATTGGAAATCCGTTTGAACCATCTTGGAAAGACATTGGGAAAATTGGCTGTTGGTATCTGTGTACTGATTTTTGTGATTTCCTATTTTCAAGGTCGAGATCTTACGGAAATGTTCCTGACGTCTGTTTCTTTAGCGGTTGCTTCCATTCCTGAAGGGCTGACGGCTATTGTGGCTATTGTTCTTTCGATCGGCGTCACTAAAATGGCGAAACAAAAGGCCATTATCAAAAAACTTCCTGCTGTTGAAACCCTAGGGTCAGTTAATATTGTCTGTTCAGATAAGACGGGGACCTTGACCCAGAATAAGATGACCGTAAAGGAGCTTTTTACCTTTGGGGATCAGTTGATTGATGTTGATAGCGAGGATCCGATACTTCCTGAGGAGCAATTGTTGGTAGAAGGGATGTTCTTGGCCTCCGATGCGACGTTGGATGGGGAGAAGAAAACAGGAGATCCAACAGAGGTGGCCTTATTGGCCTTGGCTGATTCCTGGTCGATCGATCGGAAAGAGATCCATAAGCAGCAAGAACGGGTGGATGAATTGGCTTTCGATTCGGATCGTAAAATGATGTCGACCTTGCATAAGAAAGAAGGTGAATGGGTGTTATATGCGAAAGGGGCGGTTGATAATTTGATCTTGAAATGTGATCGGGTGATGGAACATGGCGAGATCATCCCTTTTACCGATGCGCATAAGGAATTGGTCGATAAAGCGGTCGATGATATGTCGCATAAAGCATTACGGACCTTGGGTTTTGCTTTTAAACCTGTAAAATCTAAAATTTCTCCGGAAGAATTTGAGGAGGACCTGGTATTTGTTGGCGTGGTTGGAATGATCGATCCTCCACGGGAAGAGGTCAAGGATTCCATTCAATCGGCCAAAGAAGCAGGTATAGAAACGATCATGATCACTGGAGACCATAAGCAGACCGCATTTGCCATCGCAAAGGAACTGGGCATTGCGGAGGAGGAAAAACAGGTGGTTACAGGAAAGGAAATCAATTCGTTGTCGGTGGAGGACCTGTCCTCGAAGATATCCGATTATAAAGTCTTTGCAAGGGTATCGCCAGAGCATAAGGTCAATATTGTGAAAGCCTTTCAGGCGAATGGAAATATTGTTTCCATGACTGGGGATGGAGTAAATGATGCGCCATCTTTGAATATGGCGGATATAGGTGTGGCGATGGGGACCACGGGGACTGATGTGGCTAAGAATTCTGCGGATATGATATTGGCGGATGATAATTTTTCGACGATTATTTCGGCGATCGAGCAGGGGAGGAATATCTATAATAATATCAAGAAGTCGGTTATATTTTTATTGTCGAGCAATGTGGGAGAGGTTTTGGCGATGTTGGTGGCGATTATTTCCGGAATGCCGATTCCTTTGTTGGCCACGCAGTTATTGTGGATCAATTTGATTACAGATACGCTGCCGGCTGTTGCCTTGGGCATGGATCCTGGGGATAAATCAGTGATGGAGGAGAAACCGAGATCCATTAAAGAGAATTTTTTCTCGCATGGTGCAGGATGGCGGGTGATCTTGGGAGGTGTTCTGATTGGGATTTTAACGATTGTTGCTTTTGTGATCGGCTATTGGGAGCATGATTATTCGGTTTTTGATAAGCAGATTCCGGAGGATATCCATGATTATGCCCGAACCATGGCTTTCTTGACGATCATTGCGTGTCAGTTGTTCTATTCGTTGAGTTTTAGGCATGAGTATAAGTCTATTTTCCAAGTGGGCTTGTTCAGTAATAAATACTTGATCTTGGCGATCTTGATGGGCTTTGGCTTGCAATTGATTTTACTGTTTATTCCGGTGTTGCGGGATTCTTTTAGGTTGCAATTGGTTAGTCCACGGGATTGGGGAGTGGTTATTTTGCTGGGATTGGTTCCTTTGATTTTAAATGAGGGTATCAAGGTTTTTCAAAGGATGGGAAGGAAATAGAGGTTGATGAAGTTATGGCCTTTGTCATCCTGAGCATCGGCCTTTGTCATCCTGAGCTTCAACCTATGTCATCCTGAGCATCGTCGAAGGATCTCCAGAGCATCAGCCTTTGTCATCCTGAGCATTGTCGAAGGATCTATACATTATGAAAAAATCCATAAAGAATTCTATACCTTTACTTTATGGACATTAAACTTGAAAAGTTCAATCCTTTAGATTTTGATCTTTATTATTTGTTGGTCAGTGATATCCAGATCATGGCTATGGTTACAGAGCGCGGTTTAACGATCGAAGAAGCAAAATCTGATTTCGATGAAACCATAATCAATAATGAACTAAGAGAAGAATACGGAATGTTTAAAATTTTTGAGCAAGATTCTGGGACTTTCTTGGGTTTAGCCAAATTGGAAATAAAGAAATTGGATGATAAAGAAGCGGAATTAGGCTATTTGCTCTTGCCTGCGTATTGGGGTATGGGGATTGCTAGTAAGGTAAGTAAAATGTTGATTGAGAAAGCATTAAACGATCCTCAAATGGAAGTGTTAACAGCCATAATTGATCCGAAGAATCTTGCCTCCAGAAAGGTTTTGATCAAAAACCAGTTTGAATCCAGAGAGTTTAAGGATTTTGAAGGATTGCCTGGAGAAATATTGGAGCGCAAGTTGAGATATTAATTCTCTGCCCACAATCCCAGTTTATTTTCCCGCGCATATTTCTGTGCTTTCACAAAAAGCTCTTCATATTTTACGTTTGGAGCTACGGTCATTAGGATGCCCTTTCCTGACTTAACGATCAGTTCATTGACCATTTCTCCGTTTTCCAAATAAACGTAGGCTAAGGTTCTGTTAAATGGATCAAGTGAATCAACATCAAACTCCAATCTTACTTTTTGATCTTTCAATAAGGCTGTTAAGAATTCTTTGGATTCCTTGCCATAAAATTGCTTTTTCTTTTTGAAGGCATTACGGCTTTCAGGAGCATCGATTCCGATAAAGCGGATTTTCAATCCCCCAGGTTGTAAATTATCAATCCAGAAGGTATCTCCATCCACCACTTTTGTCACTTGATAATAAGTGTGTTTTTGACTTGCTTCTTGCTCATTTGATACAAATGCGAAGTTTTCAGATTGTACTTCTCGATGTTTAGAATACTCTGCACTCATCGAAGTACAGGAAATCATTATCTTTAATCCTAAACAGGCAATACAGGTGTGGGTAATAAGTCGTTTGATCATAGATAGTGCAAAATACAAAGATAAATCTTGGTATTAAGATTATAATATGGGAAACCTTAAAACCAGGGAATTAATAAATATTAATAATGGGAATTCTTTAGAAGTAAACATTGATTTAATACTTAAGATTAATCTTAACGTAAATTGTCTATTTTTTTGGGGTTGTTTCTATGCTAATACTTCAATATTTGTTTGAATTAGGGGTGTAATCGTGGTTTAAGTAGGCTTAAAGCAGGGTTAAAGTATGTAGGAAGTATATAAAACATACATTTTACATACTTTTAGTATACTTTCAGTATGCTTTTACATCGAAGTGAACTTTAAAGAAATAAGCCCTGTTGAAAGACTTTTCAATATTGGATTGAGATATTGATAAACGAAAAAGAGCAACTTTTTACGGTTGCTCTTTTTGCGGAGAGTGAGGGATTCGAACCCCCGAACCTGTGACAGTTAACGGTTTTCAAGACCGCCGCATTCGACCACTCTGCCAACTCTCCGCGACAAAAGTACAAATTCTGACTTATTCTCCAAACAAAAAATGAAATTATTAATCCTAAAATGTTCGATTTTAGCTTAATAGAGCTGATTTTTAGCTTATTAAAAAATGAAATATCTTTTTAATTTTTCCACAATTAAAGAAACCATAGCTAAAAATCCAACCAAGGCAACGCAATTATTGAAAATATGGTTATAAAACAAAAAAATATGTAATTGTGATGCAATCAGTTAAACATCTACTACCAAAAAAAAGACAATTTATTTTGCATTTAAACCGTAAAGAGCTACTTTTGCATTACAAAATAAGCGCCAATAGCTCAGCTGGATAGAGCAACGGTTTTCTAAACCGTAGGTCTTAGGTTCGAACCCTAATTGGCGTACAAAGTTAAAAAGGCTGTAAATCATTAATTTACGGCCTTTTTTGTTTTAAATCGAATTCTCTCCTGTAAATTTTAAACTCATAAATAAGTTTAAAATTCTCTATATTGTTTTATAAATGTTTTACAAGATATGGCTACATTAAACTTTATTATATGTCTTAGGTTTTAGAAGAGGTATATAATTTACGTTTGAAAATAGATCAAATCGGTGCTAATAATAGCTGATCCTTGGCTAATAGCTTATTCATTCTCTTTACTCAATAACAGGTTTATACCTAGCTAATAGAGTAAACCCAACAATAATAATTATCAGTATCAATGAAATAATATATATAAATTGATCAATCTTAGTTTTTTTAAATTTTCTTTCAGTTTTCCTTTCATGTATAATATCATTATACTTATGAATGATATAATTTAATATTTTGAAAATATAAAAGAATAAAATAATGAAAACAGAAATCACAACAATATAGGATAGCAAATAGTTTATTCCCATTGCAAATTCGTAAGGTATTCCAAGGATTTCAAATTGAGGGACCTCAATTTCTAAGGGGGTACCGATTCTATTAACACCTTTACCCCAAAACCCAAACCTTAAAATATTTCTAATTTGAAGGGTATATATAAACCAAGTTGGAACAACCATAAAAGATATATATCCTCCAATCATTGAAATTATTTTTTTAAACATAATTTAAAATTTTACCATGCCATCTGGATTAATCCTATAATAAAATACGGGAAAGATTTTAAGATTAGGAATCGTTTAACACATCTAATATTCTTTACAGTATTTTGTAGAAGTGGCTTTTTTCAACCTCCGCAACTCATTCCTATCATAAAGCTCCTTCCTTAAACGGTTGGGGCTTTTTATTTAAAAATTGGCTTATCACAAGGACAGGTAATTCTAAAAATATATATGACCTAGAATGAATAGAATTATTAGAATTAATGAAAGGATATATACTAATTGATCAAGTTTGGTTTTTTTAAATTTTCTTTCAGTTTTTGTTTCATTCAATAAGTTGTTATAAGTGTGAAATAAAAAGTAAAATATCTTAAAGATTGTATATAAAAAAATGATAATAATTGAAAATATAAAAGTATATGATATTACATAGTTAATTATTATTGAAAGTTCGTGGGAAAGCCCTTGACTTTCAAATTCTGGAACATAAATTTTTTCAGTATTGTTGATTCGCGGGTCAACTTCCCCCCATATACCGAATTTTAAAACTTTTATTATTGGTAAAGAATAATAAAAAAAAAGTGGAAAAAAAATACTAAGGAAATACAACTTCCTATAATAGAAATGATTTTCTTGAACATAGTTTAAAATTTCACCATTCAATCTGGATTAATTCTATAACAAAATACGATAAAGATTTTAAGATTAGTAACTGTTTAACACGTTAAATAATCTTTGCAGAATATGCAAAAGGATAGTTCATAATAATTAAAAACCCTAATTGGCGTACTGCTTTTAAAGCCGGCATCTTTGATCCCGGCTTTTTTTATGCCAAATTTTGGTATCTTTCTAAAAGATCTCACAAAACACATTAAACCTATGATGTATTTCCTGTTTAATTTTTCTTCCATTCTCCTGATCCTCATTTTTTTATTTATTTCAGGACTACATATTTATTGTGCATTTGGAGGGAGATGGGGGAGTTCAGCCGTATTCCCAACAAAGGACGATACCATAGAACCTAAAATGCCTGGCCCCGTACCAACCCTTATAGTTGCACTAGGTCTTTTTGGTTTTGCACTGATCATACTATTGAATATAATGGATCATAACCTTCCTATATGGGTTGATAATATTTGTAAATATGGTATTCTGGCAATCATCGGTATTTTCCTATTTCGGGCGATTGGGGATTTCCGATATGTAGGTCTATTTAAAAAATATAGAAATACAAAATTCGGAGTAAATGATAGCAAATATTACACCCCCCTTTGCTTGTTCATTGCGTTTTTGGGGATCATATTATTTTACTCGAGCACGGTCGTTAAACTATATGAATTTATTAAAGAAGCTTTTTAATAATAATCACTTAATCTCCTTATTTCAAAACACAATTTATAAAAACAATTCCTTAATAAGGATATAACATCCCATTGCCAACACAAACCATCCAAAAGCAGATTTAAGCTTATTTCCCTCAATTTTCTTAGATAGATAGATTCCAATAAAAATTCCAAGAATGGATAAACCGGAAAAAGTTAACAGCATCCACCAATCAATAACTTCATTTCCCTGCAAAACTCCGATAAATCCCAACAATGAATTTGCTGCTATGATAAACAAGGAAGTTCCTACAGCTGTTTTCATTGGCATTTTAGCAAATAATAGCAATGCCGGAATAATCAAAAATCCACCTCCAGCACCTACTAATCCGGTTAACATACCTACTAAAGTACCTTGCAATAAGATCATGGGATAATTATAAACTATTTTTTCAGCGTCCAAGTCTTTACAATGTGGGCAGGGACGAATCATCGATATGGAAGCAAATACCATTACGATCGCAAAGAGCACCATCAATGCAATGGGTTTGCTGAATTGAAAATTTCCAATGGTAAATAACACTTGTGGAATTAAAGGCAAAAGATAGGCCCGTGTCAAATAAACCACGGCAATGGATGGGATTCCAAAAACCAACACGGTTTTGAAGTCCACTTTTTTCTGAAGAGCTCGCTGTATCCCACCTACCAAGGAAGTGGATCCGACCACAAATAAGGAATAAGCAGTAGCCAAAACAGGATTGACACCCATAATATAAACCATAATTGGAACGGTCAGGATGGAGCCCCCGCTGCCGATCAACCCTAATGAAATACCCACAAAAATTGCCAATACATATCCAATTATAATAGTCACCATTCGTTTATCAATTATATAAAAGACAAAATTATGCGACCGCCAACTGGAAAGAGGTAACAAATGTTACCTATATTTGCAATTAGAGAATATTGAAATGAAAACATTAAAAAATGATCCTCCTGAATGTACCGGTAATCTTTTGGCCATGCGCGATACCTTGGAAATTCTTGGTGGAAAATGGAAACTTTTGATACTACATTATTTAATGACCCGCGATAAGCAGGTGAATACCTTTAAAAAAATGCAGCGGGAGATCATCGGCATATCTGCTAAAATGTTGACCAAGGAATTAAAGGACCTGGAAGCAAATCACCTGGTATTACGGGAACAATTGGATACGCGGCCGGTTACCGTTCAATACTCTATTACCGAATATGGCCGAAGTACAAAGGAACTTATCGAGAATCTGGTGAACTGGGGAACTTCCCACCGGATCAAATTATTGCATGGAACGCCATAAGTTTTAAATTTCTCGCCCCTTAGACTATCGTTTTTCCAATCGGTAAAAATTTCTTTAGAATTTTTACCGAAAACTTACCTGTTTTTACCGAGAACTCCTCTCGATTAGCCTATTCTGCCTGTCTGCGCTTTATTTCTTGACCTACCTTTGAGATATCAAATAAGAAATAAAATATTTAAAAACATTAAAAACATAAAGCCATGACAACTCTAGTAAAAACTTTCGCATTAGCAGGACTATTATTAACTTCTTCAGTAAGCCTATTCGCTTCAGAAGGAAAAGCGCCTAAATCTTCCGAAAAGGAATTGAACAAATCAAACGTTGAAAATGTAGTTGATGGATATATCAACGGAACAGTAAAAGGGGAGACCACTTACTTGAACCAACTATTCGACAACAGCTTTACCCAACGCACACAATCAAATCCTACACAAGAGCCAATTGGAAAATCGGCCTACATCAAACACCTGAAAAATCTTGACGGTATTACTTACCAATGTGAGGTAGATTATCAGATGTTGGAAAAATCAGATAACTACAGTTTAGCAAAAGTAACCTTGGATTTCGAAAAATTTACCCGGACAGATTATGTTACCATGATCCAAGGTAAAAACGGATGGTCAGTGAAAGAAGTAAATTCCGTATTCAAAAACAAATAGTTTTTCTTCAATATATCAAATCAAAAAGGCTTCCCATTTTAACGGGAAGCCTTTCTTTTTATATTACAGGTTGTATTTTATGCTTGATTACCTTTCCCAGAAGTAAGGAGGTTCAATATCCAATGCTCTCAAATAAACATAGCCCTGCGCCCGGTGGTGGATTTCATTCTCTAAGAAATACAAAAGGTTGTTATTGTTTTGATCTCTATACTGACCAAATAGATTGAAGGTTTCATAGAATTCTTCATCCTTTATCTTTCCGTAAAGTTCATTGATCTTTTCCGTTTGCTCATCCCATAACTTCAACACCTCGTCTTTTGTGGAAACCGAGATGTCATGGTTGAATGGTTTGTCATCACGGTCAACCATGCCTTCCAATCCCGGAACGGAAACAGTTAACATTTCTTTTAGCATTTCACCGTAGGTACGCATCCCACCCAAAAAAAAACGGAATAACTCTTCAGCCGGAAATTTTTCGATCGTTCTGCGAGTCAGGTTACGATGGCCTTGCCAATGTTTCAAAAACTCGTCTCTGTTTAAAAAAGTTGCTGTGCTCATAATGTTTGTATCTTTAATTCTTAACCAAAATTACGGGCGATAATGACAACCCTTTGTCAACAGAAAAAACAAAAACCAATTATTTTAAAATTCTTCCAACAGGGTAGAGGTTATGGCTATCCTCATAATAAGGACTCCGTTTATAGATCCATTCCAACTGCATGCGCGCACTCTCTGCTAATTTTTGATCCGCTTTCTTGGCCTCCTCAAATGCTTTTTTCAATTGAGGGTCGTTTTTCAATAGTTCAACAGCTTCTTCTTCAAAAATATAGGCCGAGAAATATTCCTTTTGGGATAGGATGGCATCAAAGAAATTCCAATTAAAATAGGAGTCAATGGCTTGGGGTTCTAAGGTTTCGATGATGTACCGGTTTTTTTCCTGGTTGGTTTCAATATACCAATCACCTGCGTAAAAAGTACGCTGCATTTTTTTAGCACTAACCTCCACACTATGGTGAGGGTAATGCCCTTCGTATGGGGAATTCTGGGTTTTGTAGGAATCGATATAGTACATTTCCACATCCATTACGGTATCTTTTTCTAATGGATGCATCTGTACCCCATTAATCTGTAATAGATTGACCAAATGATCATAACCCTGAGGTAAAATATAGGCCTTAGGCTTTTTGATCGTTATTGTTGGCTCGTAAGTGGTAAAATAGGGAATGTTTTTCTTGAACGGTTTCTTGCGGTCATAATATAAACGCTCTAATCCACTTACCTGACTTGCCTTTTTACCGGATTCAAAACCTAAAAAGGTAATCGAATCAACTACAGCTGTATTGAGTTTCCAATTGATTGGGAATTCCTCTTGCTGTTTGACGGCCTCTTTGACCGATGACCTGATCGCGTGCAATTCCTGTCCATGTTTTCGGGTCTGCTCATAAAGAATATCCATCAAGTCGTAGGTTGACTTCACCCGATCGGTGTAGGGCTTCCACATATGTGTTTCCGGCATGTAGCCAATGGTATGGTGCAAAGCCGCATAACCTGTAGAATATCTCGGGCTTTCCAAAAATGATACAATCCCCGTTTCTGGGATTTCCCCTTGCGAATTGACATAAGGAATCATCGGGAAGCCTCTTTCCTTCATTTTCGCATACATCACTTCCGTGAATTTTTCACGCATAAATGGTGCTAATTGGGGATGTAATTTGTCTTTTTGGGTTTCGATCAGGGTCATGGTATATTGATAATCTGCACCATTGCTGGTATGGGTATCAAAAAACACATCTGGATCCCAAGTATTGAAAATTTCCTGAAACACCCTCGAGTTTCGGGTATCTCCCTTTAGGAAATCTCTATTCAAATCATAATGCTGGGCAGATCCCCTGAATCCATAAGCTTCTGGACCATTTTGGTTTACCCTAGAAACCCCTCTGTTCAACATCCCTGCAATATTATAGACCGGAATGACACAAAGGACCAGGTCTTTATCCAACCTCTTCAGTTTAAGGATGTCCCTGATGAACATCATGGAAGCATCAATTCCTTCCGGCTCTCCAGGATGGATGCCATTGTTGATCAACATCACTGTCTTTCCTTTTGCACGGATGCTTTTCGGGTCAAAATCGCCATCCGCAGAAAGTACGATCAATTGAATGGGTTTTCCTACATCGGATTTTCCATAATCAAGAATCTTCATGTCTTTCCTGCCAGAAGCTAATTGTTGGTAGTAAGGTATCAATTCCTCATAGGTACTGGTTATATTTTTACCTCCATGTTTCTCGAAAGGAGTCTGTTGGGCATTTAATTGTTGGTTGTTCATCGCCATTATTAATCCTAAACTCAATAAATAATATTTTATAGGTATGCTCATGCGGTTCTGGTATTAGGAAAACAAAGCTACTTAATATTAATGAAACGAAATAGGGGCTACCGATTGCTCGATAACCCCATTTTTAAGGTAAAAACCAGTAGGTATTAAAAGAATAATCTTTTATTCTTCATGGTATTATGCTTTCCACCTTTTTCTTGCTGATCTAATAGTTGTTTCAGCAGGCTCAATCCAAAAGAAACATATTTAGTAATCTTCAGCACTTTCTCCGGAAGTTTTACGGGCGCAGTCAAAATAGCCTGAACCATATCAGTAAATAGATTTATTAGTTTTTTCATTTTTGATTAATTAAACTGTTTTCCAATACGGTTACTTGACTTTTTTCAAATGAATGAATTGACTGTTGGACACCTCTCTTCTGTCTTCATCGCTGACGAATACCCATAAATTGATGTCTATTAGTCCCAAATCGTCCTCCAACAAAAACCTTACGCTTTTATCCATGCGTTTAAATGGTGGAGGTGTAACGAATTTGTTGGTAGCTGGATCATAGAATACCAGATGGACGAGATCATCACCTCTTTTCCTCGGTTCGCCTGCAGGGGTTTCCCAGGTTAGTTGAAGGTTTTTATTGTTCGTTGCATCCCTTTCTACTTTCAATTTATGAAGGACATTTAATGAGCCCTTGCTCAATTTGATTTTAGAAAGATCGAAATGTTTGATCAGTCCATCTCCAATCATATCAACCTGCATCAAGTTGGATATCGCTTCATTAAACGCTGTACGATCTGTTAATAAATGATCTTGATAACCCATATTGATGATTTCGGTGATGGGTTTCAAAAAGGAGATCGCTTTGGAAAACTTGAAACGGATAGCCGCTTGTTTCTCGGATGGAACACGATTCATTTTTTTTGGTAAACTTTTGATGACGTCAATGCCTCTCCAAGTGCTACCAACGATGTTTCCGACCTTGCCGGAAAATCCGCCTAAAATACCTTTAAAAATTCTTGCCATGATTTTAATTTTTTAATTTAATTTTACCATTGCGAGCATGCTTCGCTGTTAATTTTGATATCGATGGCTAAAATATCGTTGGGGGATTGCTGTTGGAAATTTTGAAAGTAATTGATAGTGAATTACTTATATTGACAGCAAATGAACGCTTCGTAAAAAGAATACAAACCAAATCATCTATACTATGAATCCTATTCTCAGAAACATCCTCGCTATTATTGTAGGTTTTGTTATCGGAAGTGCTGTAAACATGTTTTTTATAAGTATTTCTGCTTCGGTTATTCCAGTGCCCGAAGGTGTCGATAATACCACAACGGAAGGTCTAAAAGCAGGGTTACATCTTTTTCAACCCAAGCATTTTCTATTTCCTTTCTTGGCGCATGGTTTAGGAACGTTGGTAGGTGCTTTTTTTGCCGCCCTGATTGCAGCAAGCAGAAAACTGCTCTTTGCCATGGTCATCGGGTTTCTTTTTTTCCTAGGTGGCTTGGTAACTATTTTGATGCTGCCTTCCCCGATCTGGTTCACGATCGTGGATTTGCTATTCGCTTATTTTCCAATGGCTTGGATTGGTTACCTTTTATCTCAAAAGAAGAATCAAAAGGTTATCAATAAATTTTAATCTGTTAAATAAATGTTAAAACACATATTTATTGTAACGTATGCAACTATTCTACCGTTATACCTTTGAATTAAAGAAATCTATACGATTTTCATAATTTAGGTTAATAATTGGTTAGTAAAGCCCTGAAGCTCCCCTCTTCAGGGCTTTCGTAATTTATTAAGGTCCTTAAGCTGTTAAAAATTGTTAATCCCTCATCCCAGGTATAACATTGGCTATATACTTGCGTTTATAATAGTGAAAAGCAAAAGAGTAATAGAGTAAAGTAATTTCATAATTTAGGTTAATAATTGGTTTGGTAGAAATCCTGAGGTCCCCACCTCAGGATTTTTTTGTGTATTATTGGTATCTTTGTTGTTTCATCAAACGATTTTACATAGATGTCGATAAAAATTGGAGTTATAGGTAGCGGAAGTTGGGCAACAGCCATGATCAAGATGCTGACCGATAACCAACAAGAAAAACAGATAAATTGGTGGGTTCGCCGGCAAGAGGATTTGGAGTATATTGAAACCTACCATCATAATCCATCCTATTTAAGCGCTGTTGAAATTAAATTGGACAAGATCGATCTTTTCCAAGAAGTTAAGGACGTGTTTGAAAACTCTGATATCATCATTTTGAACACCCCAGCTGCGTATTTAGAAGATGCGCTTAAGGATTTATCCCCAAACGATTTTCAAAATAAGTTGGTGGTATCTGCCATTAAAGGAATTGTGCCTTCCATTAAAATGATCGTAGGCGAATTCTTGAACAATAAATTTCAGGTTGCACTAGAGGATATCGTAGTCGTAGGAGGGCCTTGCCATGCCGAAGAGGTGTCTCTGGAAAAATTATCTTATTTGACCTTTGCTTCGAAAAACACGGCAAACTCTGCTGTTGTTGCACAATATTTCCAAACACACTATATTAAAACGGTTGTTTCCAACGATTTATTAGGTGTTGAATATGGGGCAGTACTTAAAAATATATATGCTTTAGCCTGGGGAATATGCCATGGCTTAGGATTTGGAGATAACTTCCAGGCAGTTTTGATTTCGAATGCCATTCGTGAAATGGAGCATTTTGTGAATGTTATTGATCCGCAAAAAAGAGAAATCAATCAATCTGCTTATTTAGGAGATCTTTTAGTGACTTCTTATTCTCAATTTAGCAGAAATAGAACCTTCGGAAATATGATCGGAAAAGGCTATTCTGTGAAGTCTGCGCAATTGGAGATGAATATGGTGGCGGAAGGTTATTTTGCATCCGGCTGTATACAGGATATCATCCATGAACACCATTTGGAAATGCCGATCTGCAATACTGTTTACAATATTTTGTATAAGAACCAACCGGCGTTATTAGAGGTGAAAAAATTAACCGAACAACTTACGTAATGATCACAAAAGAACAGATTGCTGAAAAATATAAAGAAATCCAAGAGGAGATTACCCAGGCCTTAGAAAAATTGGACGGAAAAGCTGTTTTTCAAGAAGAGCTTTGGGAAAGAGATGGTGGAGGAGGTGGTAGGACCCGAATTATTCAACATGGAGATATCCTAGAAAAAGGAGGGGTTAATTTCTCTGCGGTACATGGGGAATTGCCTGCGCCGATAAAGAAAGCTTTTGGCGTAGAGGAGGACCAGTTTTTTGCTACTGGAGTATCCATCGTTATCCATCCGAATAATCCTTGGATACCTATTATCCATATGAATATCCGCTATTTCGAACTCAATGAAAACATCCGATGGTTCGGTGGAGGAATTGATTTAACGCCACATTATGTGATCGAAGAAGATGCTAAGGATTTTCATCAAGCATTGAAAGCGGTTTGTGATCAATATTCCGCTCAATTTTATGAGGAGTTCAAAACCTGGGCAGATAATTATTTCTATATTAAACACAGAAACGAAACCAGAGGGATTGGCGGAATATTCTATGATAAGTTAACTCCCGAAAAAGCTGGGGTTTCCATGGAGGAAATTTTTGATTTTTCTTGTGCCTTAGGTCGATTGTTCCCAAAAATCTATACCGAAATCGTTAATAGAAATCGCGATAAATCCTTTACCAAAGAAGAGAAAGACTGGCAACTGTTACGTCGGGGAAGATACGTTGAATTCAATCTCGTATATGATTCCGGGACAAAATTTGGTTTGGAAACCAATGGAAGGATTGAATCTATCCTCATGAGCCTACCGGAACAGGCAAACTGGTTCTATAATTTTCAGGCCCAACCAGGTTCTAAAGAAGAGAAAACCCTTGGTCTATTGAAGAAGGGAATTAACTGGGTTGGATAAAAAAACATAAATGATAAAATACGAAAAGTTCGTTCTACCGAATGGATTGCGGGTCTTGATACACGAAGATCCCCATAGTTCCATGGCATGCATGAATATCCTATATGATGTGGGTGCTCGGGATGAACAAGAAGACAAAACAGGGTTTGCCCATCTGTTCGAACACCTGATGTTCAGTGGATCGGTTCATATCCCAAGTTATGATCAGCCATTACAACGGGTAGGAGGTGAGAATAATGCCTTTACCTCAAACGATATCACCAATTATTACATTACGCTACCTGCAAATAACCTCGAAACTGCCTTTTGGTTAGAGTCTGATCGGATGATGGGACTTGCTTTCAATGAGCAGGGTTTGGAGGTGCAGCGAAATGTGGTGATTGAAGAGTTTAAGCAACGCTATCTGAACCAACCTTATGGAGATGTTTGGTTGAGACTTCGGGAATTGGCCTATCAGGTTCACCCTTACAAATGGGCAACCATAGGTAAGGAAATCAAGCATATTGAAGAGGCAAAAATGGAAGATGTGAAAGCATTTTTCAAGAAATTTTATGCGCCAAACAATGCTATCATGGCCATTACCGGAAATGTAAAGTTAGAGGAGGTTAAACAATTAACCGAAAAATGGTTCGGCGATATTCCAGCTTCAGAACCCAATCTGCGAAATATTCCTCAGGAGCCACGCCAATTAGCACCCCGAAAACTGGAAGTGAATGCTGCTGTTCCGGTGGATGCTGTTTATTTGGCTTTCCATACGGTCGATCGTTTACATGATGATTATTACATCGCTGATTTGTTGACCGATGTGTTATCGCGTGGAACTTCCGCAAGGCTATACCGTCGTTTGGTGAAGGAACGCCATCTGTTTTCCGAAGTGAATGCCTATGTGCTGGGAAGTATAGATAATAACCTGATCGTAGTAGAAGGTAAGCCCCATGAGGCTGTGAGTATCGAGGAAGCGGAAAAAGCGCTTTGGCATGAATTGGAAGCTTTATCCAATGAATCCATCTCGGAAGAGGAATTGACCAAAGTGAAGAACAAAGTAGAATCGACCATGCGTTTTGCAGAATTGTCCATTCTGGATAAGGCCATGAATCTTTCTTTTTATGAGCTTTTGGGAAATGCAGACCTATATAATCAGGAAATAGAAAAATATATGCAGGTGAGCTGTACTGATATCCAGCGTTTTGCAAAGGAAACTTTTCGAAAAGAGAACTCATCCACGTTAATTTACCTTGCCCAAAAGAAAGGAGCATATGCTGAATAGATTTGACCCGCCAGCATTAAAATCGATCGATGAGATCCAAATAGAGAAACCGGAATCATTGGTTTTTAAGAACGGACTGCAGGTGTTTGTTTTTCATGCGCCCGAACAGGAGTTGTTGAAAGCAGAATTCGTTTTCAAGAACCTGTTTGAAAAACCGGAGAATCCGACCAGGAATTCGGCCTTGAGTTCCATGTTGAAGGAAGGGACTATCAAATTGAGTTCAGCTGAGATTGCTTCGCAGATTGATTTTTATGGTGCTTATTTAGTGCCTGAATTTAGTTATGATCATAATGCATTAACGCTTTATACCCTCAACAAGCATGTACATTCGGTTTTACCGGTGGTGCATCAGGTGCTGACAGCCGCACAGATTCCTCAAAAGGAGTTGGATACCTACATCCGTAACAATAAGCAAAGTCTACAGATCTCCTTGGAGAAATCTGATTTTGTCGCGCGTAGGGCTTTTTATAATCAGCTTTTTGGGAATACCAGGTATGGTCGATCGGTAACCGAGGGAATATTGGATGGATTGACCCGTTCGGATCTTACCCAATTGTACAAAAAACAGATTCAACCTCAGAATGGTGTATTGTTCTTATCCGGTAATATATCGGAGGAAACATTGGATCTTTTCCGCAATTATTTTGAAAACCAATGGGATGGAACGGAATCGTTGGAATATACGCCATTTCAGGGCGAAGGAAGTCAATTGTTAGATCTGCAGGTTATCCAAAAACCGGATGCCATGCAGTCCAGTATCCAATTGGGAAAAGTTTCCATCCAACGTACGCATCCGGATTATCCCGCTCTTCAGTTTGTGAACACGATGTTTGGCGGATATTTTGGTTCTCGGTTGATGGGGAATATCCGTGAGGATAAGGGCTATACCTATAGTATAGGATCTATGCTCGCTAATTTGAACCATGCCGGATTTTTGAGTATTTCTACGGATGTAGGAACGGAATATACGAAGGCTACATTAGCGGAGATACAAAAAGAGATCGAAAAGCTCCAACAGGAAAAGGCTTCAGAGAAAGAAATGGAATTGGTGCGGAATTACATGTTGGGGAGTATGTTGGGAAGCTTGGAATCTATTTTCTCGCACGTGGATAAGTTCAAGTCGGTATTCTTTTCGGGCCTGGACCTGAATTATTACCATAATTATACGGAGATAATTAAAGAAATAACTCCTGATCAGGTACAAGTTCTTGCCCAACAATATCTGGGTTTTGATGATATGTTAAAGGTCGTAGTAGGAGAGGTAAAGTAGGTATTATTTGCCATTTAGGATTTCATCAAATCCTGAATGGCAACTGATGCCAAGGCTCCACCAAATGCGGCTGGCAAATAAGACATCGTTCCATACGCCGATTTCTTAAAATTACTTCCATCCGTATACAACAACGATTCCTTATCCGGAAGTTCAGTTGAAAAAACTACTTTCACGCCCTTCTTAATCCCATGTTTTTTCAGCTTCTTTCTAATATGCTGGGCCAACTTACAATTATACGTCTTTCCAATATCCGATATCTTCAATTTTGTAGGATCCAATTTCCCGCCAGCACCCATGGAACTGACAAATGGAATCTTAGCATCCAACGCCAAGCGGATAAAAAATAACTTCGGCGTGATACTATCAATCGCCTCCACACAATAATCAGGTTTCAGTTCTAATAGTCCGGGGATACTTTGCGGAAGGATGAATTCTTGGATAACGTTCAATTCCAACTCGGGGTTAATGGCCAATAACCGCTCTTTCATGATCTGTGCTTTGGGCTCGCCATGATTGGTCGCCAATGCCGGCAATTGCCTGTTCCTATTGCTGGGATCTACCGTATCGGCGTCGATAATGGTCATTTTTCCAACACCAGAACGACATAAAAATTCGGCTGCAAACGAACCAACACCGCCTAAACCCAATACCATAACATGGGAATTTGCCAATTTCTCTAATGCTTCCCGACCAACCAATGCTTCGGTCCGGGAAAGCCAAGATAAATCCATCATGAATTATAAACTATAGTTAAAAACCTCCGTAAAATTTTTTGTAATCTGCTCTTCCAATTCTTTCTTGTCCACTTTTCGAGCGTGGCAAAAATAAGCATAAATATCGGAGATTTTAACCTGTTTATCGTCTGTTTCTAAGAATAAACGGTCTAAAGGGATGTTTTGTACAAGTTCTTCATGCTGCCCTTTTAAGATCAGAGGGCCTAGGGAAAGGTAATAACCATGGTGTAACAGGCTTTTAGCGAGTTCCCAATTCTTTGCGAAGCCATGGAATACAACGGGAACATCGGTTTTTAGGCGCATCAAGGAGGTCAGTACCTCGGAATAGGACCGGACGCAATGAATTACCAAGGGCTTTTGAACTTCTATTGCCAATTCAATTTGCCTTTCAAAAGCCATTGTTTGTCGTTCAAGTGATGGCCCGTTCATTTTATCCAAGCCACATTCGCCTACAGCAATAACGCCCTCTTTGGCCACATAGATTTTGAGTGCTTCAAATTGTTTCTCGAAGTTTTCGTCGATATACCAAGGATGAATGCCTGCACAACATGGGGTCTGCGTCAGGTAATCCTTCGAAACGATCACATTTGGAATTTCCAGATGCTTACTGTCCGCATAGGGATGATGGGTATGGATGTTGATATACACGAGATGTAAAATTAGGAATTAATCCTGATTAAGCTTCAATTTCCTCACAACGCTCAAATTCAAGGACCACGATGCCTGAGGTGGTATCAATCTTGAACCGTTTCCGACTAAGATCCACATCAAAAGTCTTATCGATTTCCGGTACTACCTCCGATACTTCTAAGATTACCGGGTAGCCCTCATAAGGGATTTCTGAACGGGAATAATGGGTAACATGGTCAAATCGGAACTTTTTCTCCTGCGCATGGTCACCTAATTCACTATCTACCAATAGGGTCACCACTAGACTTTGTGTCATGGAATCCTCTTCTGTACGAACGATTTCAGCGTCCAATAATGCATTAATGTCAATTGCCATAGCTGTTACCTATAAAGTTAAAACTAACGTTGCTGTATATGCAAATAACAGTTGAAGCCCAGTTTCTGTTTTATATATTAATTAAAACTGAAAACAAAATTCCGGTTCTTAAGATCCTGAATTACTTTTTTAAGCAATTCTTGTTTGGGATCCAAGGTAGATTTAACCTGAAACCTTTTTATAAATGGATGCTTTCCAGGAGTATTGTCCTGTGAATTTGATGTAGGCTGGTTTTTACGATTGAACATAAGCCATCTCCTTTTTTGATTGTTTATACTGGTTATTGTCAGTCTATTTAGCATAGGAAGCTATCACTGACCTATTAAAGATAATGAAATTTTAAAAAAGGAATGCATATCTTCGTTACAAAATTCGAGCTTTGTTAAAAATCGCCCATCATACTGCATATCTCCATCCATTGCCTGAGGGACATCGATTTCCAATGCTAAAATATGAATTGATCCCTGCCCAATTACTCCATGAAGGGGTGGTTCAGAAAGAAAGTTTTTTTGAACCCGGACTCGTCGATCGGGAAACCGTCTATCTTGCACATGATAAAACTTATGTGGATGATCTCCTGGATCTTCAATTGGATCCCAAGATGGTGAGGAGGATAGGATTCCCCATGTCCAAAAGTTTGGTGGATCGGGAGCTTTATCTGATTGATGGTACGATCAAGGCTTGCAAAGAAGCGTTTAAGTATGGGGTAGCTTTCAACACCGCAGGTGGCACCCATCACGCCGGAAGGGATTTTGGCGAAGGCTTCTGTTTGCTGAACGATCAGGCAGTTGCAGCGGCCTATCTATATGAACATAAATTGGCGAAGAAAATCCTGATCATTGATTTGGATGTACACCAGGGAAATGGAACAGCCCATATTTTCGAGGACCATCCGGATATCATCACTTTTTCCATCCATGGGGAGAAAAACTTCCCTTTTAAAAAAGAAAAATCCCATTTTGACCTTGCTTTAACCGATGGAATCGATGATATGGCCTATTTAGATATCTTGGTAAAAGCATTGGAGAAGGTAATGGATTTTGCAGAACCTGAATTTGTATTCTATCAAGCTGGAGTAGATGTGCTGGCCACTGATAAACTAGGTAAATTTAATTTAAGTCCTTTTGGATGCAAACAGCGCGATATAATGGTTTTCCAATGCTGTAAGGAAAGGGGTATTCCAGTAGAAGTAAGTATGGGGGGAGGTTATTCGCCCCAAATTAAGGATATTGTCAATGCACATGTGAACACCTACCGTAGTGCAATTGATGTTTTTGATTTATAAATTAATATTATGTTTTTTCACCAAGACGCAAATTTTGAACATTTAATCATACATCATGTGGGTAATAAAGCCCAGGATGAATTTTATACCCTATCTGATAACGAGATTGACTTGCAGTCTGATGAGGTCTTGACCGATCTTTTGATGCAATATTTCATGCGTCCATTTGCCAAGGCAAATGAAGTCTATCGCTTTTACCATCCCAATGATGAATTGGAATTGAACGAACTGTATTATTTTTCGAAACAATGGTTCGATAAAAAGATTTCCTTTTTGGATTTTTCGCATGCCATCGCCAAGTTCTTATTTGAAGTAACCGAGCATCCAAAGATCAAGTCGGGAGAATTATATGTCGTGGCCTTAGATAATGTGCAGATGGAAGGCGAGGAGCACCAGGCAATAGGTATCTTTAAGTCAGAAAATAAGGAGGCATATTTGAAAGTGTTTCCGCAGCAGGATGGCCTGAGCCTAAGTTATGAGCAACAGGCTATCAATATCAATAAATTGGATAAAGGGGTAGTAATCATTAATACAGAACAGGAAGTAGGTTATAAGGTCTTATGTCTTGACCAAACCAATGGTTCTGAAGCGGTATATTGGAAGGATGATTTTCTGAAGATCAAAACCCGTAATGATAATTTCCAACAGACTGGCAATTTGATGAAGGTTTATAAAAACTTTGTCAATGAGAAAATTGATGAGGTTTTTGATATGGATAAAGCGGATAAGATTGATTTGTTGAATCGATCCATGAATTACTTCAAATCCAAGGAAACCTTTGATGAACAGGAATTTAATGAGGAGGTAATCTCCAATCCAGAGGCCATCAGTTTATTCAAGGATTATAAGCAATCTTTTGAGGATGAATTTGAAACGCCTTTTCAATCCAATTTTGATATTGCAGGAAATGCGGTAAAGAAAATGGCAAGTAGTTATAAGTCTGTATTAAAATTGGATAAGAACTTTCATATTTATGTGCATGGCAAAAGGGAACTATTGGAAAAGGGATATGATGAGGATAAAGGCATGAATTATTATAAGTTATACTTCGAAAACGAAGATTAAAACATGTGGAATAGGGCCATTAAGAATAGATTGATTTGGTTAACTGTATTGGTGTTGTTGACCATTGGGTTGAATGTGCTAATGACTTTTCCTGAATGGATTGAGGTAAATTATAGCCGGACGTTCTATCCGATTTTCAGTTACCTGCCAAAGTTTCTATTCTCTTGGATTCCATTTAGTGTAGGCGATCTGTTTTATGCTGGGATTGTCGTTTTTCTCTTAGTGTTATTGGGGAAAGGTGTTTTTAGGTTATTCAAAAAGAAATTCTCGGAAAGTTTAAAGTCTTTTTTGACGCTGCTTGTTGGTTTGTTGGGAATATATGCATTTTTTAATATTTCTTGGGGCTTGAATTATTACCGTATTCCAGTCAGTAAACAGATGGGAATTGCAGTGGATACGGTACGTTTGGAAGATCATCTGACTGTACTGGAGGCTCATATTGAAAGAGCTAATTTATTAAGGAATGGCTTGGATTGGAGGAATCAGGATAGATCGAAAATAAATAAGGACATAGAGGGGTTGATGCAGGAGGATGTGGTTTTTCCGATGCTTTCGCATAGTCAAATAAAGATCAAGAACCCTTTGTTCAATAGTTTTGCTTCTTATATGGGCGTGTCGGGATATTTTAATCCTTTTACGCATGAGGCACATATTAATGGGGCGATGCCAATGGCTGGTTATCCATTTACGGTGAGCCATGAATTGGCACATCAGATGGGGATTGGATTTGAGGATGAATGTAATTTTATTGCTTTTGTGAAATTAAAGGATCATCAGAATTCTTTTTACAGCTATGCAGCGTATTTTGAAAGTGTGAGGTATTTGTTGAATTCGCTTTATTTGGTGGATAAGGGTTTGTTTGAACAGTATAAGGATAGACTGTCGGAGAAGGTGTTGGCAGATTTAAAAGAGGAGCAGGAGTATTGGAAAAGATATACTGGATGGATTTCCGATGTTTCTGGATTGTTTTATGATCAGTATTTAAAGCATAATAACCAAGCGGAGGGAATGGCGAGGTATGGGATGGTAAGTAGGTTGATTATTAATTATTCGGTGGGGGATTTAAATAGATAATAATCAATGCGAGGAGGTTTTTCCGCGTCATTGCGAGGAGATACTACCGCGTCATTGGGAGGAGGTAATCCGTAATTGCGAGGAGATACTACCGCGTCATTGCGAGGGACGAAGCAATCTTTCGATTAGTGTAAAGATTGCTTCGTCGTACCTCCTCGCAATGACGTAGGGCCGCAATGACGCATGGCCGCAATAACGCGAAGTTTTAAACATCATCCTTCTTATACCGAGAAACTTTCCCCGCAAGCGCAGGTTCTGGATGCATTTGGATTATGAAATTCAAAACCCTTTCCATTCAAACCATCCGAATAATCCAATTCCGTTCCGGCTAAATACAAATACGATTTAATATCCAAACAAATCTTCACCCCATTATCCTCAAAAAACTGATCGCCTTTTTTCTCCTCATTATCAAAATGAAGCTTATAGGATAACCCAGAGCATCCTCCACTTTCCACTGCCACTCTCACAAAATAACTCGAATCATAATTCTCATCACTCATGATCTTTGCTACACGTTCTTTTGCTTTATCTGTTATGGTAACCATCTTTTAATCCTTTTTATAAAATACAAAGTTAATCAATTTATTAGTTCCTCCGATTTGGCATTCATCTTAAAATTGTCATATTGACCGAATAACAATAACCGATGAACAGTATCCAACAAACAGTAAAGGACGAAACCTACAATAATCCTTCCTTATACATCTGCCAGATAGGAGAGGAATTCCGAATACCATCCACCGCTTTTTTCAATTGTAAAATCGCTTCATCAATATCTTCCAATTCATTATACCTACTGAAGCTAAACCTTAAACTGCAATAAGCCTCTTCATCCGATAATCCCATCGCTTTCAACACATGCGAAGGATCTCGATCGCCCGATACACAGGCTGAACCAGAAGAAATACAGATTTCTGGAACTTTCGTCATCAATTCTGAACCTCTAACATAGGTAAAATGCACATTGGATGTATTCGGCAAACGATCCACTTCCTTACCATGAATATTAACCTCCGGAATTTCCTGCATGATCTTTTCTTCAAAATAATCCCGGAGATTCCCCAAAGAATGAGCCCCCTGTGCCAAAAAGAGAGCTTCCCCCAAACCTACGATCTGCGGAACGGCATATGTCCCCCCACGGAAACCATGTTCTTGATTTCCACCAACAATCAACGCTGGAATCTGTATCGGTTTGCTTTTTCTTCTGACAAATAATGCCCCCGAACCTTTTGGTCCATGAAATTTATGGGCACTCAAGCATAGGATATCGATCGGAACCTCCGCCAAATTCAACGGCAATTTTCCGATCCATTGCGTAGCATCGCAAAAAAACAACACATCTTTCTTAGCACAGATCTCCGCAATTTCTATAATCGGATGAAGTACACCAGTTTCATTATTTCCAGCCATCAGACAGACCAGGATCGTATCTTCCCGGATACTATTTTCCAATTCTTTTAAATCAATTAACCCATTCCCATCAGATCCCAAAAACTGAATTTCGGCACCTGACTTTTCAACAGCTGAACACGCGCTTAATACCGCTTTGTGTTCCGTTTTACAAGTAATGATATGCTTACCTTTCTTTAGGTAGGCCTGAAAAACCCCTTTGATTACGGTAATAATAGCTTCTGTAGATCCACTGCAAAAGAATATCTCCTTGGCTTGACAGGAAAGAACTTCAGCCACCTGGTTTCTTGCGCGTTCTACCGCATGATTGGCCTGCCGTCCTAATTTATGCTGTATACTGGATGCATTTCCATAGGATTCGCGCAGATAGGGCAACATCGAATCTAAAACCCGATCATCCAACTTTGTGGTCGCATTATTGTCAAAATATAATAATCCCATCTGATAAAGTTATTTAAAATATCCCCATACATCGCAAAAACGCTTATAATTTTTAATTTTGCGATTCAGATTAAATCACACTATATGAAAGTTGTAAATATTGAAGCAAGTTTAGAACGTTTAATTGATAATACCATCCAAGCAATACCATCGGTTTTGATCGGATTAGGTATCTTATTTCTTGGAAAATACATCATTCGCTTTATCTTAAAATTAATCGATAGAAGGTTTGAAAGAAGGAATGTGGACATGTCCATCCGTACCTTCATCAAAAGCATCGTTAAAATCTGTTTATATGTCTTTCTTTACCTTACAGCAGCAGGTGTGATGGGTATTCAAACCACTTCATTTGTGGCTGCGCTGGGTGCTTTTGGTTTGGCAGTTGGTATGGCTCTGCAAGGAAGTCTTTCTAATTTCGCGGGTGGCGTATTAATTCTTTTATTTAGACCATTTGATGTAGGTGATTATATTTCAAGTGCTAATGGATCCTCTGGAACAGTGGAACGTATCGATTTATTGTATACTACATTAATTGACGATGATGGTATCCGGGTATTCAGTCCAAATGGTACGTTGGCCAACTCCGTTATCAAGAACTTTACAAAAATTGCAGCAAGGAGAATGCAGTTTTCCTTGATGATATCCTATGATACCAATATCAAACAGGCACGTGAAATGATCCTGCAGACGATTGCCAAAGAAACTCGCGTATTGGACAAACCGAAAGCTGAAGTATTGGTAGGGGACTTGAAAGAATCTGGAATTACCTTGAATATCCGTTTATGGACAAAACGTGAAGATTATTGGGCAACCAAGAACGAATTAGGCGAAGAAATCAAGAATGTATTAGAAAATCAAGCTGTGACATTCCCGATCAATACGGTGAAGATGTTAAAGGATGAATCGGGTGATAATCCTGTAGTAGAGGCTTAATCTTTTGAAAGAGGCTTTAACCCTTTGAAAGAATTCTAATCCATCGAATTCACCAACACAAAATATCTGTAAGCTACAACGGTCTGTTGTAGCTTACTTAATTTTGAGGGATCCTTCTTGCTGTAACTCGGCAAGATTTTTTGATTAATACTGTTCAATATTTTAAAGAATCCTTTCTTCATATTGTATTTTTTTTGCGGTTAGTGGACCAAATAATTAAGTCCTACAGCTAATAAAGCCCCAATTATCGGACCAATTACCGGAACCCAAGCATATCCTCCATCAAATCCCGCCTTGTTTCTGATCGGTAAGATCGCATGCATGATCCTTGGGCCTAAATCCCTCGCCGGATTGATCGCATATCCTGTAGTTCCCCCTAAGGAAAGACCGATTGCCCAAACCAAGAAAGCTACTGGAATTGCACCAATGGAACCTAATCCAATCACTTGATCATCCGAAAACTTGGCATCCTGAAAATGTAGGATCGTAAAGATCAATACAAAAGTGCCTACAATCTCTGAAATCAGGTTGATAGGTTGGTTGCGAATGGCCGGGGCGGTACAGAATACCGCTTGTTTTGCTCCCGCATCTTCTGTTTCATCAAAATGGTTCTTGTACATCAACCAGACCACCAAAGCCCCCAACATCGCACCGATGAATTGTGCGGCGATATAAGATAGGGAAGTAGGAAGGTCCAATTTGCCCATTGCTAGGTTGGCGATCGTTACGGCACTATTCAGATGGGCACCACTATAAGGACCCGCAATATTGACACCTACAAATACAGCCAACGCCCAAGCGGTCGAGATCACGATCCAACCACTGTTATTCCCCTTGGTCTTATTCAGTACCACATTCGCCACGACACCTCCTCCAAGGAGGATCATGACACCTGTTCCTATTAATTCTGCTAAAAATGGACTCATATTAGGTTTATTTGTTTTTCATTTAAGGATTATCTGACCAATATTTCACGGCATTTACCGCTCTATTCCAGGAAGCGATATGTTCTTTTAATTTGCTAGATTTCCTAGGGCTGATCCGTTTATCTTCTTTCCATAATTCTTCGAGTTCTTTCACATCTTTCCAAAAACCCACTGCTAGACCAGCCAAAAATGCTGCTCCCATCGCCGTAGTTTCTGTAATTTCCGGCTTCACCACGGTGCTGTTCAGGATATCTGCTTGGAATTGGATCAGGAAATTGTTCTGGGTGGCTCCGCCATCTACCCGGAGTTCCTTGATCTTGGTTTTGGAATCTGCCTCCATGGCCTTCAGAATATCATAGGTTTGATAAGCGATACTTTCCAATGCTGCTCGCGCAATATGGGCGTCGGAAGTACCTCTGGAAATACCAAATAGTGTTCCTCTGGCATTTGCATCCCAGTGAGGTGCGCCCAATCCGGCAAATGCAGGAACCAGATAAACCCCATCCGTATCATCAACACTTGTAGCCAATGCTTCGATATCACTTGATTTTTTGATGATCTTCAATTCATCGCGAAGCCATTGTACCACAGCTCCTCCTATAAAAACACTGCCCTCTAGCGCATAGACCACATCTTTTCCTATTTTCCATCCGATCGTCGTCACCAATTTATTCTCTGATTTCACGGGCTTATTGCCCACATTCATCAATAAGAAACAGCCTGTACCATAGGTATTCTTCGCCATGCCTTTTTTCAGGCACATCTGTCCGAATAGGGCTGCTTGCTGATCACCTGCAATACCCGCAATCGGAATGGATTTACTTCCCAATTCGGTGGATGTTTCTCCATAGATCTCGGATGAGCTTTTTACTTCAGGTAGGATAGAAGCTGGGATATCAAAAAGGGCCAATAAGTCCTTATCCCATTCCAAAGTATTGATATTATAAAGCATGGTGCGGGATGCATTGGAAACATCAGTTACATGCACTTTTCCGTCGGTTAGATTCCAGATCAACCAACTGTCTACCGTTCCGAAAGCCAGTTCATTACGTTCCGCTAGCTTACGTGCTTCTTTAACATGGTCCAAGATCCATTTAATCTTTGTTGCTGAGAAATAAGAGTCGATCAACAATCCTGTTTTCTCTTGCACCTTTTCTAATTGACCTTTAGCGATCAGCTCTGCACAATAGTCTGCTGTCCTACGATCCTGCCAAACAATGGCATTATAAATGGGAACTCCCGTTCGTTTATTCCATACAATAGTGGTTTCCCGTTGGTTCGTGATACCAATCCCTTTGATGGATTCCAGTTTGGTTTTCGATTTGGCCAATACCTCCGTTAATACAGCCAATTGACTCGACCATATTTCCTGGGGATCATGTTCTACCCAGCCTGATTTTGGATAAATCTGCTGAAATTCCTTCTGGGAAATATCAACGATCTCTCCCTTTTTGTTAAAGAGAATGGCACGAGAACTCGTTGTTCCTTGGTCTAAGGAAATGATGTATTCTTTCATTATCGTAATTTATAAAAGGTTATATTATAATAAGTAACGGGAAGCTAGTTCCTCGTATTCTTTAACTTCTTTTTCCACCCAGTCTTCTGGTTTATTCAATTCCACAGCCATGATTTCTGCCACCTTTCTTGCCGCTATGATGGAAGCTTTTGCATCCAATAGTAATAGTCGACATCTACGCGCTAAAAAGTCCTCCACTTTATGGATAAATTCATGTCTACAGGACCATACCACTTCCACCAACTGATAATCATAACCTGGTACAATTTCTTCCTTCCATGTTGGATTTTCCTGCGCCAATAATTGAATGGCCGCATAATCCTTTCCATACAAACTCCAATGTCCATGATAACGATCTTTCGTAGCTCCATGTATAGGCATCTGTTTCGTTTTACATGGCACCGGGATCAAACCGGCTACTGCTATAGCCATATCAACGGTCTCTTCAGCCATTTTTCGATAAGTGGTCCATTTACCGCCAGTTATGGTCACCAAATTAGAATCACTTTTTATCAGTTTATGGTCTCTGGATATTTCTTTGGTGCTTTCACCATCCTTTCCAGTAGGCGCTGCCAAAGGTCGTAGGCCGGCATAAATACTTAAGATATCCGCACGGGTTGGGGCAGGGCTTAGGTAATTTTTAGCCGTTTCCAGAATAAATTCAATCTCTTGATCCATTGGCTTAGGCTCAATCTCATGTTCATCGATGGGAATATCTGTCGTGCCCAATAGTACTTTTCCATGCCAAGGCACACCAAATAACACCCGACCATCCGATGTTTCGGGGATCATTAAGGCGTCCTTGCCGTCTAAGAATTTCTGATCGATCACAATATGTGATCCCTGGCTTGGTCTAACTAGGTTTTTATGCGTAGGGGTATCCAATTTCAGGATATCATCCACGAAGATTCCGGTAGCATTGATGATCACCTTTCCTTTTGCTACAAATTCCTCACCCGTTTCCTGGTCCTTACAGATTACAGCGGATAATTTTCCCTGTTCATCTTTTCGGAAATTCTTTGCTTCCACATAGTTTAGAACAGTGGCTCCATGCTCCACAGCTGTTTGGGCCAAGTTCACCGCCAATCGGGCATCATCAAATTGCCCGTCGTAATATAAGATTCCACCATGCAGATCTTTCTGTGCTATATGCGGTAATTTTTCTATCACCTCTTTTTTGGAAAGGGAAATGGAATTCCCAACCCTTAAACTCCCTGCCAACCAATCGTAGAGCTTTAACCCGATCAAATATTTTAATTTGCTGAAGGTAGAATAGACAGGAATAACAAACGATTGTACGGTGGATACATGAGGCGCGTTCTTAAAAATACGCCCTCTTTCCTTTAAGGCACCGATAACCAGTTTAATATCTCCATTCGCTAAATATCGTACCCCACCATGGACCAATTTAGTACTCTTACTGGATGTCCCTTTGGCAAAATCATATTTCTCCAGCAGTAGGACCTTATATCCACGGGTGGCAGCATCTACGGCAGTTCCAAGACCTGTGGCCCCACCTCCGATGATAATAATATCCCATTTTTCTGTTGTCCGAAGTCGGTTTAGTTGATCTTCTCTTGTTAGCACGGATTGCATTGATAAGTGTTTTAGCTAAAAATAGGGAATTTATTAGCTATTTGACAACTTTATTAAACTTATTTATTTTTTTTCTTTTTGTTTCGAAAGATAATTTAACCTTTTATTAGCTTTTTAAAGCTAATTGCTATTCCAGTTCTAAAATTTACCTATATTTAATTTTCTACTTATTAACTGAACAGGAATATGTCATACTTATATGAGTAATATTTTATTTACGCAAACGGTTGTGTTCTCTTTTTGAGCTAATTTACATCAATTATGGCGTAAAATAATATAGATTTGACCTGATTAAATAAGTGATTACTGAAAAGATTTTATAGAATTGTAAACTAAATCTACAATAAACGTTTTTATGAGCTAATATACTTGAAAGGCGGACTAAATTATGGAATCAGATCCTACCTTGCGTCCTTTCAAACCGTATATTTTTTCAATGGAACCATCAATATTATGAACGAAACAAAAAATTCTTCTAGAAGAGATTTCCTTAAGAAATCTCTAATCGGAGCTGCGGCATTCACTATTGTACCGCGCTTTGTATTGGGTAAGGGCCATCTGGCTCCAAGTGATCATTTGACCAAAGGTGTCATTGGGGTAGGTTCTATGGGCCGCGGACATTTTGGCTATGCAGGAACAAAAACTGTTGCCATTTGTGATGTGGATACCAGGCACTTGGCATTAGCGCAAAAAGCGCTTGGTGGTGGTATTAAGGAACACCACGACTTCCGTGATCTGATCAATAATCCAGAAGTTGATATTGTACATATCGCAACTCCTCCACACTGGCACGGATTAATGGCCATGGAAGCTGCGCGTTCAGGAAAAGATATCTGGTGTGAAAAACCAATGACCAGAACCATTGGTGAAGGTAAAAAAGTGAAAGAAGCTGTAAAACAGCATGGAAATATTTTCCGTTTGAATACTTGGTTCCGTTTTGATGCCAATTTCTATGGCATGAATGTACCTGTTAAAAAGATCAAAAAATTAGTGGATACTGGTATGTTGGGTTGGCCTTTGAAAGTGACGATCAGTAAACACACCGGTTTTGACTGGAAATTTTATTGGGTAGGAAAGGAGAACCTTCCGGTTCAACAAGTTCCTAAAGAATTGGATTACGATATGTGGTTAGGTCCAGCGCCATACAAACCATACAGTGCACACCGCGTTCATACCACTTTCCGTGGATATTGGGATTATGATGGTGGTGGCTTAGGCGATATGGGACAGCATTATTTAGATCCTGTTCAATATTTCCTTGGCAAAGACAATGAAAGCCCGATCAAAGTAGAAGTGGATGCTCCACAACAACATTCTGATGCTGTGGGAACATGGCGAAAAATCACCTATACCTATGCTGATGGCTGCCAGATCATCCTAGATGGTGCCGGCACAGAGGAAGGCAAAGCTTATATTGAAGGACCTCAAGGTAAACTATACCGCGGATTCCAATCCGATATCGCTGATATGGAGCGTAAATTAGCCCAATACCCAGATCCTGCTCCGCAGATGACGGATTTTGTGGAGGCCGTACGCACGCGTCAGAAATTCGCACTGAACGAAGAAAACGGTTATTATTCATGTACTTTGGTGAATTTAGGCCTAGCGGCATTGCGCTTGAACAGAACCTTGCACTTTGATTCTGCAAAACAAGAGTTTGTAAACGATGAAGCTGCAAACCGCTTAATTAATCAACCTATGAGAGGACCTTGGTCATTCTAAAACCTAAAAGAAATCATGAAAAAAGTATTTAACACGATAACCGCTTTATTATTTATACAGGTTGCGGCTTATGCCCAACAACCTGCAAACCGTACCTCGGCAACCAAAATTGCAGATGTATTGGCGCAACAGCCCGCCGAAGAAATCGGTAAGTTTACCCAAGCCATGAAGGAGTTGGAAGGATTTACAGCTGATGATGTAACCAACTTATTGATGGGCTTGAAACCACAAGGTGGAAACAATGCACCTGTGGAATATGCAACCAATTCTTACGCTTTTTATGTGATGCAACCAGGCTTTGATAGCCAACGCGCAACTTATGTGCAAGGTTTGCTTGCTGCATTGGATAAATTGAAAGATGCCAATAACAAAGGTTATGTATTAGAATTATTGAAAAACTGTGCGAAGAATGAGGCTATCGAAAAAGTAGTGCCCTATCTTTCAGATGAATACCTAGCAGAAAAAGCTGCTCGAGTAATGAATGGCATCCGTACCGCTGAATCTGCAGCAGCATTGAACAATGCTTTGGCCAATGCACCTTCCGAAAAGATTGCTACTGCTATTGTAACGGCTTTAGGCGACTTGGAATCCAAAGAAGCAGAAGCTAAGATCATTGAATTATTAGGGAAATATCCTTCTGATAATTTCCAATTCGCTGGATTGACTGCGTTGAGCCATATTGCTGGAACAAATTCAGCGGCCATTTTCCTTCAAAAAGCAAAAGAGAAGAATTATGCATTTGATCGTTCAAATGCTGCAGCACTAGCAATCCAATATGCAGACAAATTGGTAGCAAAAGATGAAAATGCTGCTGCTACTAAGTTCGCAAATACCCTTTATCAAGAGGCTGCAGCGGCTAAATCGGCGACGATTCAAGCTGGAGCTTTGGGTATTCTGACAGAAATTTCTCCTAATAAACAAAAGAAGAACCTCATCAAATTAGCGGCTTCTGATGATAAGTTGCTGAGAAATGTGGCTTTAGGCCTATTAGCTGATGAAGCATCGGCTGGTGATCTGAAAAAATTAGCAGCTTCTCTTAGAGGATTAGATGCCGATAACCAGGAAGCCGTTCTGAACTTTTTAGCTACAAAAGATGCTGCTTCTACCATCTCGACCATTGAGAAAAATTATAACAGCCTTAAAGATGAGGAAGCTAAAATTGCCGCATTAAATGCATTGGCCGTACTTTCCAAAGGAACCAATACCGCATTTTTGATTTCCAAGTTATCAGCTGCATCGGATGCAGAGTCTAAAGCTATCAAAACATTGATTCTTTCAGCTAAAGATGCAGGCACCATCGATGTGGTAAACCAAGCTTTGCCTACAGCTGATACGAAAACTCAATTAGCGCTTTTGGATGTCCTTGCGCAAAGAAGCAATGCCAATGCGGCGACTGCTGTACTTGGCTTGACAAAATCCAATGATGCTAATGTGCGATTGGCGGCTTATAAAGCACTACCGAATGTGGTGAACCCAGATAATTTTGAAGCATTGATCAATCTATTGGATTCAGAAAATGCAGAGGAAGTAAAGGCTGCTCAACGTGCTGCTATTATCGCTTTAAACGCAAGTGCGGATAAGGATGCAAAAATCCAGAAATTAGCTGCTAATATTTCTCGTTCTGCCGCTCCTTCAGCAGGTAAATATTTCCCAATATTTGCTGGTGTGGGTGGTGCAGAAGCGCTTAAGGCAGTACAGAATTACAACAATAGCAATGGACCATTGAAAGCGGAATCCATTCAGGCCTTGGCCAACTGGTCAAATCCAGAATCTTTGGAAACTTTGATCAAGTTGTCGAGAACTGAAAAAGATGCGAAATTGTTCAATAGCATTTTTACGGGCTTGATCAAACAGATCAATGCCAGTAAGATCACTCCAGAACAGAAAACCTTGTTCCTAAAAGATGCCTTTGAAATAGCACAAACTACTGCCCAGAAAAAATCGGCATTGAGCAACCTGCAATCGACCGGAACTTACCAAGCCATGATGTTTGCTGCTCCTTATATGGACGACAAGGATCTAGGAGAGACGGCATCCAACGTAGCTATGAACGTGGCTATGGATAATAAATCGTTCGTAGGTAAGGAAGTACGCGGTATTTTGGAGAAGGCTGCCGGTAAATTGACCGGAAGTGAAAGCTCCTACCTGAAGGAAGCCGTAGTACGCCATTTGGCGGAAATGCCTCAAGGAGAAGGATTTGTTTCCATGTTCAATGGTAAAGACCTAACAGGTTGGAAAGGACTTGTTGGAAACCCGATCTCCAGAGCTAAATTATCCAAGGCAGAATTAGCAACCAAACAAGCAGAAGCGGATAAGAAGATGCGCGAAAGCTGGTCGGCTATCGATGGAGACCTTGTTTTCTCTGGACATGGCGATAATATTGCTTCAGTTAAGCAATATGGCGATTTTGAAATGTTGGTGGATTGGAAATTGGATCCAAATGGAAAAGAACCAGATGCTGGGGTTTATTTAAGAGGAACGCCGCAGGTTCAGATCTGGGATATTTCGCGTACCAATGTTGGAGCGCAAGTTGGTTCCGGTGGCCTATATAACAACAATAAAGGCGGTAAAAACCCTTTAATTGTGGCTGATAACGCATTGGGTGAATGGAATAATTTCAAAATCCGTATGGTTGGGGAAAATGTTTCCGTTTGGTTGAATGGTCAATTGGTAGTGGACAATGTTCCTTTGGAAAACTACTGGGACAGAAATCAATCGATTTTCCCAACCGAACAGATCGAACTTCAGGCACATGGTTCCCGCGTATGGTATCGTGATATCTACATCAAAGAATTAGCGCGTAAAGAAGTCTATACCTTGAACGATCAAGAAAAGAACGAAGGTTTCGAAATGTTGTTCGATGGAACTAATCTAGATAAATGGACCGCTACTCCGGCTTACGAAATTACACCGGAAGGTTATATCCGTTCAAACCCTACTGCAAAATTCGGTAAGAATCTATATACCAAAGAGCAATATGGTGACTTCGTTTATCGTTTCGAATTCAAATTGACGCCTGGAGCCAATAATGGTGTGGGTATTCGTACGCCTTTGGATGGTGATGCTGCCTATGCAGGAATGGAAATCCAGATCTTGGACGATGGGGCAGAGGTGTATAAAAACCTTCAGCCTTACCAATACCATGGATCGGTTTATGGTATCATCGCTGCAAAACGAGGGTCCCTAAATCCAGTTGGTGAATGGAATACTGAAGAAATCCGTGTTCAAGGAAATAAGATCAAAGTGACGGTGAATGGAAAAGTTATTGTGGATGGTGATTTGTCTGCTGCCAGCAAAAATGGTACGGCTGATAAGAAGAATCATCCTGGATTGTCCAATAAAGCCGGTCATATCGGTTTCTTGGGCCATGGTACCGAAGTGTTCCTTCGTAATATCCGTGTGAAAAAATTGTAGTTACCCATTTGTAACTTTAATATAAAGGGTTGTTCAAATTGATTGAACAACCCTTTGTTTTTCTGAATTATCTCGTATAATTGCCTTACAACCCAAGATTCATCGTATGCGTAAGATTAACCTTTATTTATTCCTGTTTTTTATTGTTCCTATTTCCCAAGTTTATGCGCAATTGGCGCCTCTAACGGTCGAGAAGATCATGCGTGATCCGAAATGGATGGGTACAGCACCCAGTAATTATCGTTGGTCTGCTGATAGTAGATACCTCTATTTCGATTGGAACCCCAATAATAAAAACGAATCGGAAGTATTCCGTTGGGATGTGAAAAAACAGCAATATGAACCCAGTACAGACAGTATTGCAGATCGCGATATCGCTCCAAATTATGTTTTCAACCAAGATGCCAGCTTAAAGGCCTATGAAAGGAATGGCGACTTATATCTTGTAAAACCCAAATCGAAAAGCGAGATTCAATTGACAGAAACCTTGGAAAGGGAATCTTTATTGGGGTTTCTTGCCAATAATGATCTCGTATTTGTAAGAAATGAGAACCTCTATGCGTTAAACCTGTCCACTATGCAGCTCAAGCAACTGAGCAATTTCGTAAAAGGCCAAGTGCCAGGAAAGGGAAGCGGATTAAGCGAGCAGGATAACTGGTTAAAGAAGGATCAAGAGGAATTATTTGATGTATTCAAGGATAAGCCTAAAGAAAATAATAGAAAGCCTACAAAGACCTTAAAACCTCAATATATTGGCGATGGAATTTTAGCTGGTTGGAGTATTAATCCGAATGGGAAACAGATCAACTATCGATTGGTCTATCCGGCAAAAGGAAATCGAAATACCATTGTTCCTGATTTCATCACCCGCTCGGGTTATGTAGAGGATCTGAATATGAGGACTAAAGTGGGAAATGCCTTGACCCAATATCGATCTTTCCTCTACCAATTGGATCGGGATACCGTGTTGGAGATTAAATCAGCAGGCATTTCCGGCATCCAGGATCTTCCAGCTTATCTTTCGGATTACCCAGAACGCTTGGCAAAACTACAGGAATCAAACAAAGATAGGGCTGTGAATTGGGGGGTCACTTCTTGGTCGCCTGATGAAAAATATGGAGTTATAACCGCCAAATCGCAGGATAATAAGGATTTCTGGATCTTACAGGTGGATCCATCAAATGGGAAGTTAACGGTATTGGATAGGCAACATGATGATGCGTGGATTTCTGGTCCAGGAATAGGGCGGGATGTACGCTGGATAAATGGTCATACTTTTTATTTCCAGAGTGAAGCGAGTGGGTATTCCCATTTGTATACTTATGATCTATTGAACAATGAAAAGAAACAGTTGACTTCTGGGAATTGGGAAGTTCAATCGGTGCAATTATCAAAGGATAAGAAGTCTTTTTATCTTTCTGGTAATAAGGAACATCCTGGGATAACACATTTTTATAGGTTGAATGTGGTTGGAGGGGAATTGACGCAGATCACCCAAATGAAAGGAGGGAATGAAGTAACATTATCTCCAGATGAGAAATGGTTAGCGATCAATTATTCCAGCATGAACAAGCCTTGGGAATTGTATATGCAGCCCAACAACCCGAAGGTTGCCGCCAAGCAAGTGACCAAGTCGACAAGTGCTGAATTTGATAGTTATGCCTGGAGGGAGCCGGATATGGTTAAATTCAAAAATAGACATGGAGATGATGTGTATGCGAGGGTATACCCAACTAAAAACCCACATCCGAATAAGCCAGCTGTTGTTTTTGTGCATGGTGCGGGATATCTTCAGAATGTCCATTATTGGTGGAGCCAATATTTCCGCGAATATATGTTCAATAATATGTTAGCGGATCATGGTTATACGGTAATAGATATTGATTATACCGCAAGTTCTGGCTATGGCAGAAATCATCGTACGGGAATTTATCGACATATGGGAGGTAAGGATTTAACGGATCAAGTGGATGGAGTGAATTATTTGGTGGAAAACTATGGGGTAAATCCGGCTAATGTGGGTATTTATGGCGGTTCTTATGGTGGATTTATTACGCTGATGGCTTTGTTTACGGAGGCTGATAAATTCAAATCTGGCGCAGCTCTTCGTTCTGTGACCGATTGGGCGCATTATAACCATGGGTATACGGCAAATATTTTGAATACGCCGGTGGAGGATCCTATTGCATTCAAACGGAGCTCTCCGATTTATTTTGCGGAGGGGTTAAAGGGAAATTTATTGATGTTGCACGGGATGGTGGATGTGAATGTGCAGTTCCAGGATATTGTGAGATTGAACCAGAGGTTGATTGAGTTGGGCAAGGATAATTGGGATTTGGCGGTTTATCCCGTGGAAGACCATGGTTTTGTGACGGCAAGTAGCTGGACGGATGAGTATAAGAGGATCTTTAAGTTGTTCGAAAGAACATTGAAGGATTGATGTTTTTTTTAGTGGGGAGGTTAGTTTTTTGTCATGGTGAGCGAAGTCTTTGTCATCCTGAGCGAAGTCTTTGTCATCCTGAGCGAAGTCGAAGGATCTGTACGGTTGTATCCGAACAGATGGTTCGACTACGCTCACCATGACATGCTTGAAGATTGCTTCGTCGTGCCTCCTCGCAATGACGGGGATTCCGCAATGACGGTAGATTCCGCAATGACGTTTAAGCCACGTCCCTTAGATCCACAGCAACAACTCTTGAAACCCCTTGTTCCACCATCGTCACCCCATAAATAATATCCGTACTTGCAATAGTTCGTTTATTATGCGATACCACAATAAATTGCGATTGGTTCGAAAATTCCCTGATAATGTTATTGAACTTATCAATATTCGTATCATCCAATGGTGCATCCACCTCATCAAAAATACAGAAAGGGGCAGGTTTCAATAGGTACAAGGAAAACAACAAGGCTGTCGAAGTCAAGGTTTTTTCCCCACCAGACAATTGGTTGATCGACAATGGTCGTTTACCCTTAGGCCTAGCGATAATATCAATATCCGATTCCAATGGATTATTCGGATCGCTCAATACAATATTACAGGAATCCTCCTCATTAAATAAAGACCGGAACACGTGAATAAAATTCTCACGAACCGTATTAAAAGCATACATGAACTTATCATTTGCCGTCTGATCGATTTCCATGATCGTGCTCATTAAGGAAGCTTTCGCCTCCAAAAGATCAGTTTTTTCCTTCTGAATAAAATCATGCCTTTGGCTCATTTCATCATAAGCCTCTTTGGCCATTGGATTGATTGCACCATAATCATCCAACTGCTTCTTCAATTTCTGACAGCTGTTTTCCAATTCCGGCCAGCTCGGTCTATTTTCAGGGATTTCTCCCTCTAAAAGATCCTGGAGATTAATATTGAATTCTACCGACAACCTTTCTTTCAATGAATTCAGATCAATCTGTAAACTCGTCTTCTTATCTTTCAATTCCGAAATCAGGGTATCACAGATATCCTTTGATTTCCGTAAAGAACTGATTTCCTCTTCTACATCGTTGATCGTCTTCCGTGAGGCATAAAAATCCTCCTCCACTTCCTGCAATCCCTTTTCCAAGGATTCTTTCTGCTCATACATGGTCAAAAGATCGGAATCATCATGGTCTACAAATTTCAGCGCTTCTTTCATTTCCACCTTCACCTGTTCATATTCCAAACTGTTTTTCTCGATCCGCTTTTCAAAATCCTGCTGCTGCGCATCGCGGTATTCCAAATCCTTGTTCAAGGTGGAAACCTTGCTCTGCTGTTGATGGAATTTGATATTGATCTGATTGAATACCGTGGATTTATCGGTCAAGATCTCTGAAATATCCCTATAAGATTCCTGAAGACGCATTAATTCCTCCTGATCATTCTCCGATTGGATTTTAAGGTGCATCAATTCCGGTTCCGCCTTTTCCAGATCGATCGAAAGTTGTTGAATTTTGGTCTCAATATCCAATTTCCGGTTCTGACTGTTGTTAATAAAGGTCAGGTATTGTTCCTGTTTGGTTTTAACCGTGATCAATTCATTGTTCAAGCGATTCAATTGCATGCGCTGTTCATCAATGAATTCCTTTTGCGAACTTCCTTTAAAGGAGATCAGTTTATCGTTTAATTCTTTTTCGGTTTTTTGAAGTCCCTCTATCCGTTGGTTGAGGGTCTTGATTTCCTTGGCAAGATTTTCCAAATTCTTTGCCCGACCAATCCTTTTCCCTTCGAACAATCCTACAGAACCACCACTTAGGCCTAACCTGGTTTTGCTGTATTTTCCTTCTCGTTGTAGGATAATACGTTGATCCTGTGGTAAACTGCTCTCCAGGTTGATCTCCGATTCAGATTTCAGCAAGAAAACATGTTGCAGCAACAAATTGCAAAGTGGCCTATATTTTTCCTCCACCGATATGATTTCCATTGCTGATATCAACCGATCATCGGACGGATAAGCAGGTTGATCATTCGCCAATTCGTTTATAGCATCTAAAATAAAGAAATTGGCTCTTCCACGAGAAGCTTCCGACAATAAACGGATGGCCTGCACCGCATCTTCCTTAGATTCTACCACATAATGGTTCATGATAGGTTCCAAATAATTTTCAATGGCTACGCGATAATCCTCCTTACAGAATAGAATATCTGAAAATAGGGGATGTTTCTGTTTCCAACCCGCATGTTTTCTTAAGAAACGGATGGATTCCGGGAATCCTTCCAGGTTATCAACCAACGATTTGGTCAGGTTATATTCGTTCTGCTTTGCATCCGCAATTCTGATTTCCTTATGTAGGTCATCCGTACAGGACTTGATTTGCTCTTCTGTCTCTTTGATTTTTCCTTGTAGTTCCTGTTCGGTCTGCATGGACACATCAAATTGCTCCTGTTGAAGGCTCACCCTTTCTTCAAGTTCTGCAACCACCATATTGAACTGGTTAAGTTCCTGCTCCTTGGATTGGGTATCGGTACTGGTCCTTAAGGATTCCTGCTCCAACGCATCTCGTTGTATACCAAGAACGGCAATATCCTTTTCCAGTTTATAGATCTGGTTCTGCAATTGGGTACTCGCTAGATTAAAAGCATCCAATTTTCCTTTAGCAGCTTGTTGCTGCCCTCTTAAGGCATCCACTTCCTGTTTGTTCGAGTCCAATTCCAAACTCATGCTCTCCAGTTTTCCCTGCTCCTCAAACATCTCTTCGTTCAAGCGTTTGATGTTATAGAGCACATGGTTCAGTTGTTGCTTATCGTTGTTCAGATCATTGTTCAACCGAGCATCCTTTTCCTGGAGATGCTGCATCTGCGCATTCTTGATCTTTTTTTCCGATTCGTAGGAACGGATTTTATTTACGTATTCATTGGTGATCTTCTGTTGGGTAGCCAGGTTCTTCTCTTTGGAAAGGATATCCTTTTTTAAGACCTGTAAACTACTTTCCTGCTGCGTGATCTTGGTTTGGAGTTTGAGCAGTTCATCCTGTTGATTGCCCTCTTGTTCCGTGATCCGCTCCAAGTCCTGATGAAACCCTTCCAGCTTATAATAGGCCAATCCGATGCTCGCCTCCTTATATTCTTCTTTTAAACTGAAGTACTTGGCTGCTTTTTTGGCCTGGTTCTCTAAGCTTTTTAAGTTCTTATTGATTTCGTACACCAAATCTTCCACGCGGGAAAGATCGGCTTCCGTTTCTTTCAGTTTGGATAAGGTCTGTTTTTTCCGAACCTTATATTTTGAAATTCCTGAGGCCTCTTCGAAAAGATTTCTTCTTGAATTTTCCTTATTGGCAATGATTTCATCGATCATCTTCAACTCGATGATCGAGTAGGTGTCTGCCCCGATACCGGTATCCAAGAACAGATCGGTAATATCTTTTAGCCTACATTTTACGTCATTCAATCGGTATTCACTTTCCCCTGTACGGAAAAGCTTTCGTGTAATGGTTACCGTTGTAAATTCGGTAGGCAATATATTCTTGGTATTATCAAAGGTCAAGGATACTTCAGCAAGATTTGCCGGTTTACGGTTCTTGGTACCATTAAAAATGATATTCTCCATTTTCTCCGAGCGTAGGGTCTTGGTACTCTGCTCGCCCAAAACCCAACGGATGGCATCCACGACATTGGATTTGCCACAACCATTTGGGCCGACAATAGCGGTAACCCCTTCATTGAAATTGATGGATACTTTATCTCCGAAGCTTTTGAATCCCTTGATCTCTAACTTTGTTAACTGCATGCGCGCTTCATTTCTTTAAAACAAATGTTTGCGAAAATAAGGAATTTATTGAATTTTTTGGAGTAGGATAAACTTATCAACGTCTTCAAAAGGTAATTTGAAAATACCATTTGCACCACGGAGATACGCAGATACTGCCCCAACCGCCCAAGCGTGCTTTTCGGTGGCTTGCCAATTTCTTGTGGTCAATGCCTCGAAGCCATAAAATTCACCATAATTAAAGATCACCTCCAAGTCTTCCTGCATTGGTTGGTTAGCTTCCCAAGCCCAAGTCCAGGTATTATCGCTACGGTTCCAAGTCCCAATCAGGAAATATTGGAAGGAAAGGGAAGGACTTCCATCTGCATGGAAAAACTGTATGCTGTTTTGGGATTCATCCAGCACATAATCGCTATAATCTTCCAAACCAAAATTCAATAGCAATTCTTCCTGTTTATCGGTAACAAACTCATGGGCTTTTCCGTGCAGGACCTGAAAGGCATCGTTGAAAGCTATGTTTTTAGCAGCTTGGTTTTCACCTGAAATGTTTTCCATGGTATAAAAATAAGAAAAGCCCATATAAAATGGGCTAATCTAATTATGGATGTATTGTAAAGCTGCCTATTCTTGGTCGCTCAAGCTGATTTCAAGTGGAAATTTCTCGTTTCCTTTGATACCGTTGATGCGGATATTATGGTAAGAACCAGATTTTAGGTTCACATTTTCTTTTTGTGCCAAAAGGTTTCCGGCTTCATCAGTTGCTTTGATCGTAAATGTTCCAGAGTTTACAGCGCGAAATACCTCAGTAGTTTCGATCGTTGCTGCACTTTCCTGAACTTTATTCATGAAAGCTGGAATCTCTTGATCACCAATCGTGATATTGATCTTTTCTGCTCCTGTTGCCAAATGGAATACACGAACACCTGATTTTGTTCCCAAATCCTTTACAGCGATGTTTTTCGCACGTACGAATTTAGGTTTCTCCACCTGTCCATAAACAAAACAACTGTAAGAAAGGGTGTCAATGAAGGTCAAATTGGTATCAATCATTACTTCGTTGGCATTGCTACCTTCTTTTGTAAGTTTGGAACGGTCAATAACTTTGATGTTCTTATTGCCTGGGATGGCTAAAAATCCTTCGTTTGATTTATATTTCCCAGATTGGATTTGAATCTGGTTGTTGTTTACCAAGTAAAGTACACCACTTTCAGTAGGGTATAAGTTGGTTAAGGTGACTACCGATGTAGAAGGTATATCTGAATCGTCTTTCAAACAACTTGTTAGACTGAATACTCCTGCTACAAAAACGAATAAAATGCTAAATTTTTTCATGTTCAATTATCTCTTTTCTTTAAAATTCAGAACGTTCTATCCTAAATACGTTAACGCCTTCAAAATTGCTACACAGGAAAAGAAAAAATTAAAAAGATTTTCGGAGTGGATTGGTTTTATGAGGGTCTATCAAGGCCAAAAATTGCGGTAATCCCAGTTTTGCAATGCTTAAAACTTCCTCTTCATAGATAGGCAAAAGCTGCATAATATGAACACCAGTGGACTTTTTGCCATCAAAGACTGGCTTTGGAAGTCCATCAAGATCTGGCGTGACCAGCACGAATGAATTTAATTTGGATTCTTGGCTAATTTTTTGTCCAAACCGGATAATTTCCCCTGGGTTGAAGGGGCAATCGCCACGCAATTGATTCGCTAGATAACCTACAACATGTGCCCAAGCCATATCTTCGCTATCCATCTGCAGCATCAACTCCACCTTTTCTTTCTGATCGGGAGTAACCGCAAAAGAAGCACCATAAGAAAATGTGCACAGGGGCTCCGAAGTATCTTGGTTGAATACCAGGGTATAAACAAAAGGTAAGCCTTTTTTGACTGATTTTTCCCGAAACACGGCCGATTTCTTGCCCATAACGCTTTCCATACTATCGCGATAATGTTCCAATGGAGATTTTAAAAAACCAGGTTTGCTGAAGGCCATAAGATGTTTTTGCAATGATTATTCCGCTAAAGTAGCCTTTTTATGTAAAAATTGCAGTTGATGCTGTCAAATTGACTTAAAATTAACAATGGAATACTCCTTGATAATATACTGGACAAACTATAGAAAAATATTATAAATTAAGGATATGCAAGAAGAGAAAGGTACAATTTCCATTCATACCGAGAATATCTTCCCGGTTATTAAAAAGTTCTTATACTCAGACAATGAGATTTTCCTACGCGAATTGGTTTCCAATGCCGTAGATGCCTCTCAAAAAATCAAAAGATTAGCTTCTTTAGGCCAATATGCTGGCGAAGTAGGTGATTTAACCGTCGATGTTAAATTGGACGAAAACGCAAAAACCATTACCATCTCTGATCACGGTATCGGAATGACGGCCGAAGAAATCAAAAAATACATCAATCAGATCGCTTTTTCCGGTGCTACGGAATTCATGGAGAAATTCAAAGAAGCCAATGATGCCAATGAAATTATCGGTCGTTTTGGATTGGGATTCTATTCGGCGTTCATGGTGGCGGATCTGGTTGAAATTGATACCTTATCCTATCAGGAAGGTGCAGAACCTGCACATTGGACCTGTGATGGTTCTACCTCTTATGAGATCTCCAAAGGCACGCGTACCACACGCGGAACCGATGTGATCCTTCATATCAATGAAGAATCTGCAGAATTCCTGAATAAAGCTAGAATCCAGGAGATCTTAAACAAATACGCGAAATTCCTTCCAGTTCCGATTCGCTTTGGTACCAAAACGAGCATCGAAGAAGATGGAGTAGATGCCGATGGTAAACCAGTCTATAAAAGCGTAGAAGTTGATAATATCATTAACAACACAAACCCTGCCTGGACAAAATCGCCATCCGAATTGACCGATAAGGATTATTTGGATTTTTATCATGAACTGTATCCACATTCGATGGACGAACCGTTGTTCTGGATCCATTTGAATGTAGACTATCCGTTCAACCTGACAGGTATCCTGTATTTCCCGAAAGTAAAGAACGAGATGGAGATCCAACGCAACAAAATCAAGTTGTATTCCCGTCAGGTATTTATTACGGATGAAGTGAAGGATATCGTTCCTGAATTCTTAATGTTATTGCAAGGGGTTATTGATTCACCGGATATTCCATTGAACGTTTCCCGTTCCTTCCTTCAGGCGGATAGCAATGTGAAGAAGATCAACAATTACATCACGAAGAAGGTAGCCGATAAGCTTCAGGAAATCTTCAAAGCAGACCGTAAAGGGTTTGAAGAGAAATGGGGAGATATTGGTCTGTTCATCAAATACGGTATGTTGACCGATGAGAAATTTGCTGAAAAAGCGAATGATTTCTGTCTGTTGAAAGACGTGGATAATCAATACTTTACCATTAAGGAATATTACGAGAAGGTCAAAGATATCCAGGTGGATAAAGATGGCAATATTGTATACCTCTATGCGACTGATAAATCACAACAGGACAGCTTTATTGCAGGTGCAAAAGCTAAAGGGTATGATGTGTTGGAATTAGATGGTCCTTTGGATACCCATTTCACGGGTTATTTGGAACAAAAAGGAGGTGAGAAGGTACAATTGAAACGCATTGACTCGGATGTGATCGAGAAATTGATTCCAAAAGATGAGCAGATCAGTCTGAACCTTTCCGAAGAGGAGAGCAAGAAGGCTTCTGAGATCTTTGAAAAGGCGATTTCAAGAGCAGACATGAAGGTGGAAATCGATGCTTTACCTGAAGGGGATTTCCCAGTTTCGGTAACCATGGATGAATTCATGCGCAGAATGAAGGATATGGCGAAAACAGGTGGTGGCATGGGCTTTTATGGAAGTATTCCGGATAATTATAAGGTTACGGTTAATGGAAACCATCCATTGGTGAAACGGATCTTAGAATCTTCGGAAGAAGAAGGTTCCCAATTGGCGAAACAAGCTTTTGATTTGGCATTATTATCCAGAGGATTGCTGACTGGACCAGAATTGACAGCATTTGTTAAACGTAGTGTGGATTTGATTTAATTCAACTATAAAATATGACAAACAGAAAACCCCAATCTCCATTGGGGTTTTCTGTTTTTAGGTAAACCAATGAAATTAGGATTATTCAATCAGTTTTAACACCTTTAAATTAAGCTTCTTATCTTAACTTTAATTATCCATTTTCTTGGGGTGGTTTCCGTGTTGTGCCTTCAAAATATGTTTGTTTTTGGGTCATAATCGGGCTTTAAGCAGGTTTAAAGTAAGGTTAAAGTAGGGGGTTAGTATATAAAACATACATTTTACATACTTTAGGGTTACTTTGGATCAAGCTGAATCCTTGGGGGGAATACTAAAAATTTCTTAGTTTAGCATCTTTAAAACAGTTATCCCTTGCAAGAAGCCGAACGTAAATTACTATCCTTGTTGATGCCCGAAGGGCTTTTGGAATACTTTCAGATCATAGAAGTCGATCAGGTCGACAATCAGCTCCATATTTATTTAGATGAACTTAATATTGCTCCGACAGGCTATGAGAACAACAGGTTGGAGTCAAAGGGCTTCATGCCTTCCACCGAGATCTCGGACTTTCCCATTCGAGGCCAGAAAGTTACGCTACAT
>NZ_PEAZ01000037.1:0-63220 GCF_002734245.1 Sphingobacterium sp. 1.A.4 | reverse complement strand
ATGGTCCTTTGAAACGTCGATGCCAATGAAAGAGTGGGGATTGTTTGCCATGTGATCTGTTTTTTATAGTTTTGTACAGATTACCTAGTTTTTACCCCATCGATCCTAGTCCTTAATAATGGGTATTGCCCTAATTGTTATCTGGTCACTAAGGGAAAAAACGGTAGCGGATTTGATCATTGCCTAGGTATAAAAACCTTCACGGAAAGAGAATTTGCCGCTACCGTTTTAGGTAATCTTTCTAAAAGGCTAACTTAAACAATTAACCCTTTCTATTATTATACAAATCTAAAGGACGGTTATAGTTCCGCAATAACGGAAATGTTTTACCCTTCCAACTTACTTAATTTTAGATAACCGACTTCCAACTTATCCTCATCCATATCACCCCCAACTCCATCTCCCCCTACAACCTCTTCAAAAACCAACTTATACTTTCTCTTCATCTCCTCCGTCAACAAATCTTCCACATTATAAATATCATCCACATCAATCCCATATTTATCATCAATATGCGATGATTCATGATGTTTCCAAAAGACCGTTTGTTTAGCGATCCTACTCGCTTCTGCCAAATCTTTTGCAACCACCAATTGTTTATAATGATATTCTTCCATATCATTCGGCTTATACCCACCCAAATTCACAAAAAACAAACTATTCCTTCCCGATACAAGCCCCTTTTTATCCAAACCACTATCATCAACTGTTTCTTCGATCTTTTCCTTTACTAAAACTTTAAAGCCCCCAACCCTACTTACCTTCCTCCAGGAATCAATGTGCATCTTCCCATTCATCTCCGGCCAAAATGCTTTCAGAGCAGGAACAAGGTCCTTTAGCTCCTCTGAAATTCCGAAAAACACATCGTGTTGCTCAATATATCTACCAAGCGGTTTCCCTCCAATAACCAACATATATAATTCCATAGCAGTCTAATTTTAATTTCTGATTCCTTAACTTAGAAATCAAAATAACCAAAAATTCTAATCCATGAAAAAACTGATCGCTTTTTGCTGCTTATTATTTGTTATAATTGGAAATTCCCAAGCCCAAAAAATCGACAAAAAGCTAACGGCAAAAATTCAGCAGGAGATCAATGGTTTCCGCGGTGATATCGGTATCTATGTCAAGAACCTTAAATCCAAAAAAGAAGTTCGAATTTCAGCAGACAGTATTTTCCCGACAGCCAGTATAGTTAAAGTTCCACTTTTGGTTGGAATTTTCCAGAAAATAGACGCCAATGAAGTTCAATTGGAACAAAAATTCATCTATAGCGATAAGAGAACTTATGGTGGATCAGGATTGATGCAGTTTTATAAGGATAGTGCGCAGACGGATCTTTCAACCATGATTTCTCTGATGTTGACCTATTCGGATAATGTGACATCGATCTGGATTCAAGAATTGGCTGGTGGTGGTCAGACCATAAACCCATTGATGGATAATCTTGGATTGAAAAATACAAAAGTGAATTCCAGGACGGCAGGTAGAGAGGATATCTGGAAAAAATATGGTTGGGGACAAACTACACCTTATGAAATCGCTCATTTATTTGAATTGATTAGGGAAGGAAAGGTTATTTCCGAAAAACAGTCGGATAAGATGTATAGGTTTTTAAAGAACCAGTTTTATAATGAAAGGTCCTTATCTCAGATTCCTGCTATTTATGCGACAATCAGTAAGACGGGGTCGGTTAATGATGCACGGGGTGAGGTTGTTTTAGTGAATGCGCCGCATGGAGATATTGTGTTTTCGATTTTGACGAAGAATAATAAGGATCAAAGTTGGACAAAGGATAATGAGGCTGAAAATTTAACGAGAAGGATTGCAAAGATAATTTGGGATCATTTTGAAGGATAAAGGTCTTACGTCATTGCGAGGTCCTTCGTCATTGCGAGATCCTTCGGCATTACGAGGACCTTCGTCATTGCGAGGAACGAAGCAATCTTTCTTCCTGTCATGCTGAGCGTAGTCGAAGGATCTGTACGGGTACCACATGTAGAAGCTTCGACTTCGCTCAGCATGACATGCGTAAAGATTGCTTCGTCGTGCCTCCTCGCAATGACGGGAAAAGTTTCTCGCAATGACTGGTAAAATTCCTCGCCATGACGAATACGCACAAATACGCATAAACGTACAAATACGCATATAACTATAAAAAAGAAAGGGAAGCAATCTGGCAATTGCTCCCCTAACTATTAACCAATTATAAACTTAAATTATGAGACAGCAAATATAAATATTATTTACATATCTCAAATATATTTTTTGCGCTTTTTTGCACGTTTCATTTTTTAACCGTCCAACCATTGCAACCATACCCTACCTATCCAACTCGCCAACCCTTACCAATAATTCCTACCTATCCACCTCACCAAGCACAATATCAATAGAACCCAATATCGCAATCAGATCCGCGATCAACACCCCTCTTCCCAATTCCGGCAAAACCGATAAATTATTAAAACTTGGTCCTCTTGCCTTCACCCTACGAGGAATATCCGTCTTTTCCGCCGTCACAAAATAAAATCCCAATTCACCTTTCGGATTTTCTGCCCGAACATAATAATCCTGAGCTTTTAGGTTTACCTTTTTAGGAACCAAAGCCCGCGGATCAAAATTTACCGTCCGTTTAAAATCCCCCATCAATCTTTCCAAACACTGCTCAATAATCCGCACAGACTCCTTCACTTCATCCACCCGCACCTTATACCTATCCCAACAATCGCCCAAAGAACCCATCTCTCCTTTTCCCACAGGAACATCAAACTCAATTTCCGGATAGACCGAATAACCATCCACCCTCCTCAGATCCCATTTGATACCCGATGCACGCAGCATAGGTCCTGAACAACCATAATTAATGGCTACATCAGCAGGCAAAACCCCGATATTCGCCGTCCGCTGTATAAAAATCTCGTTATTGGAAAGTAGTCCATCCAGCTCCTGCAATTTAGGCTTGAAATAGTCCACAAATTCCAAACAACGCTCCTCAAAATTCACCGGAAGATCATAGAAAAGCCCACCGATCCAGATGTAATTGTACAACATCCTCGATCCCGAAGCCCATTCCAACATATTCATGATATGCTCCCTATCCCTAAAACACCACATAAAAGGTGTAAAAGCCCCAATATCGATCCCATAGGTTCCAATAGCAATCAAATGCGAAGCAATACGGTTCAGCTCACAAACCAAAACTCGGATATATTCTATCCTTTTCGGAATCTTATCCTGTATACCCAACATCCGCTCCACTCCCATCACAAAAGCATGACTATTGTTCATGGAGGCCAGATAATCCAACCGATCCGTAAAGGGAATGGTCTTCGTATAATTGATGGACTCCGCATGCTTATCAAAACACCGGTGCAGGTAACCCAGATGAGGAATGATATCCTTAACGATCTCCCCATCCGTAATCAATTCCAAGCGTAACACTCCATGTGTAGAAGGATGTTGCGGCCCCATATTGATCACCATTTCCTGAGAGAAAACCGAATTGATCCTCTCCTCGTAATCCCGAAGACCCTGTGTATATTTTTCGTCGATGCTCATCTTAAATAGGAAAATCTATTTGGATTCAATAATAATTACTTAATAGGGATTTGATGGTAAGACTCTGGATCCTGATAATCCTTACGCAAAGGATACCCCTCCCAATCATCAGGCATTAAAATCCTCCTCAGATCAGGATGATCGGTAAAAAATATACCCATCAGATCAAAGATTTCCCGTTCATGCCAATCGGCTGTTCTCCATACCGATGTAACAGAAGGAATTTCCGGAAGATTGTTCAGGCTCCGATCATTTGCCAGCTTCACTTTCAAAACGCATTGCGTTTGGTAAGGAATAGAACTTAGGTGGTAGACCACGTCAAATTCAGCGGCCGGATGAAAATCCACCCCCGTTATGTTGGCCAAAAAATCAAAATAGAAACCTTCCGTATCACGCAGCAATTTGGCAGCCTGCAGCAGATAATTGGGATCCAAATAGATGGCCGGCTGAAGACCATGGTCCTGAAGGGTAACAATTGCCTGCTCCCCTAGATTCCCCAGGATTAATTCTTTTACTTTTTCAAACATGCTATGGTGCTATACGATTGATGGACCAAGATCCATCTTCCTGCTTATAAACGATTCGATCATGAAGCCTGCTGCTCCTACCTTGCCAAAATTCCATCCGATAAGGCTTCAATAGAAATCCACCCCAAAAATTAGGTCTTTGGATTTCCCATTCACCCACTTCCGCAGAAACCTCAGCCACCCGATGCTCCAATTCTTCCCTATTATTGATGATGGCACTCTGCGGACTGGCAATGGCGCCAATCTGACTCCCTCTTGGTCTCGAAGAAAAGTATTCATCGGATTCTTCTGGAGCCAATTTTTCTACTTCAGCCTCCATACGCACCTGCCGCTGTAATTCCGGCCAGAAAAACAACACCGATACAAAGGGATTGGCGACAATCTCTTGTCCTTTCCGACTATTATAATTGGTGAAAAAGCTGATGCCATCCGTTTTGATATCCTTCATCAATACAACGCGCGATGAGGGTTTCCCGTCTACAGAAGCCGATGATACCACCATGGCTGTAGGCTCGGTGACTTCACTAACCATAGCTTCAGAAAACCATTTCTTGAATTGATCAATCGGATTTCCCAAAACTTCATTTTCGCTCAGACTGCTTTTGGCATAGTCTTCACGTATAGCCGCAATTTCTTTATGTTCGATGGACATGACGCTAATGTATTTGCTACAAACTTAACGAAATATCCATTTTTTAATAAAAATGATATTAAAATTATTACTATTTTACAATGGAATTAAAATCAAAAAACTATATTTTTGGTTAACATACATCTATACATTATGTTCAACGAATTTATACCTAAGACAGGAAGTTTATTGATTTCAGAGCCTTTCATGCTGGATCAGAACTTCGAACGTTCGGTCGTATTATTGTGCGAACACAATGATACAGAAGGAACGGTAGGCCTAGTCCTCAATCACCGATCCATGCTCTATCTATCTGATGTACTGGATGGTATGAACAACACGGAGATCCCCCTTTATTTTGGTGGCCCAGTAGAAGGAAATGCCCTCTTTTTTATCCACAAAGCTTTTGACAAACTCCAAAGTGGCAACCATATTGTCGATGACCTGTACTGGGGCGGAGATTTTGATCGCTTAAAGGAATTAATAAACAACAATTTACTGAACCAAGATGAAGTTAAATTGTTCTTAGGATATTCCGGATGGAGTATCGGGCAATTGGATCAGGAAATTAAACAGAACTCCTGGGCGGTGCATAATTCCTTTAATATCGATCTTACCTTCATCAATGATGGGGAAGATCTTTGGAAGGAAACCATCATCAGTATGGGACCGAAATATGCCCACGTCGCAAACTTTCCGAAGCGTCCGGAGTTTAATTAAAAAGATTTACACAAAATATAACAAAAAAACCTCACCTCACCATGAAGAAACAGCTTACAAGTGCTTTGGTTTATGCAACAGCAACCGCTTTTATTTCATGTTCCGGAACAAATAATAACGGAACAGAAATCAAAGACAGTTCAACTATTGTTCAGGATACGACCAAATATCCTCCAGTTGAAACTGGCAAAGCAAATACAGATTATAAACCTGCTTTTGAAGGTCAAACCCGAATTGCAGGTGTCAAAACAAAAACTCCATACGAAGGAAAGGTCATTGCACAAGGATTGAAGAACCCTTGGGGAGCAGCCGTTCTACCTGATGGAAGAATATTGGTAACCCAACAACGCGAAGGGAACATGATCATATTGGATCCTACAACCGGAAGTGTTAGTGCACCGATCACTGGATTGCCAAAAGTAGATTCTGATGGACAAGGCGGTTTATTAGGCCTTACTTTGGATCCAGATTTTGCGAGCAACCGTATGGTGTACTGGGTGTTTTCTGAACCAGTAACTGGTGGTAACCATACTGCGGTAGGTAAAGGAAAGCTTTCTGCCGATGAAAAAACAATTGAAGGCGCTACGGTTATCTATCAAGCCTTACCTACCTACAAAGGAAAACTGCATTATGGAGGAAGGATTATCTTTGACAAAGAGGGCAACTTGTTTGTATCCACTGGCGAACGTTCGGATAAAGAAACCAGACCTCAAGCGCAGCATTTAAATTCTGCTCTAGGTAAGATTGTACGTATTACCAAAGATGGTAAAGCGGCATCAGGAAACCCCTTTGCCAATAACAAAGATGCAAAACCAGAGATCTATTCCTATGGGCATAGAAATACGCAAGGATTGGCGTTCAACCCAGTTACGGGAGATCTTTGGAACTCCGAATTCGGCCCACGTGGAGGTGATGAGATCAACATTGTGAAGCCAAGCCTTAATTATGGTTGGCCGACGATCACCTATGGTATTGAGTATGGTGGACCAGCCATTGGTAACCCGCCTATCCAACAAAAGGATGGTCTGGAACAACCTGTATATTATTGGGATCCGGTATTATCTCCGGGAGGAATGGTATTCTATACAGGATCCAATATCCCAGAATGGAAGAACAACTTATTTATTGGTGGTCTAAGCAGTATGCATATTGCAAGATTGGTGATCGAAAATAATAAAGTGGTTGGAGAAGAGCGATTATTGGCTTCTGAAGGCGAAAGATTCCGGGATGTTATCCAAGGAAAAGATGGAGCCTTGTACGCTATTACAGATGGCGGTAAAGTCTATAAAATCGACAAAAAATAATACATCATTATTAAAATATTAGCCGGACTAAATTTAGTTCGGCTTTTTTTTTGAAAAATACTAACACTCAATGACTTAAAAAAATTAATAAGTTTGTTATTTTAACATTTTTTTAAGAAAAATATGCGACGATTTTAAAATTATTATTTATTTTAGAGAAATTATTAACCATACACAAATTAATTATCGGAATACAACACTTCTCCTTTATGAATGCAGTCGATCAATTATTAACCCCGAATACCATTAAGAGCAGAAAGTCAGCAAAGATTACCAAGAATAAAATGGCTTTATTACAGGCCATCTATGCTGCCGGCAAAACATCCATAAACGATCTGATGCGCGAATTGAGTCTCAGCTTTCCGACACTGAGTGTCATGTTGAACGAATTATTGGATCAGAAATTAATCCTTCAGGAAGAACGGGGTGAATCTATTGGCGGCAGAAAACCGAATCTTTTTCAATTAAACCATAACCTATTTAAAATCTTAACAATTGAAATCACCAGGTTTACGGTTATGCTGGGAGTTCTCGATAACAATTCCAATCTAGTTACACCCATAAAAACCTATGGTTTTAAGATTTCAAAAAACCTGAATAAACTATCCAGCTTCAAAGCCATTATCGAAGATTACATGCAGGGATATCCCGAAATATGGAAACAATGCTCTGGAATCGCTATCTCCATGCCGGGTCTGGTGGATGAAAAAGCGGGAAACAACTATACCTTTTTTTATGAACCTGACTTTCAGTTAGCATCAGATCTTGAAATAGAATTCAACAAGACGGTGAGGATCAGGAATCAGGCCAAGGTAAACTGCATGGCTGAACAATTTTTTGGCCCTTTAAAAAGAAAAAACAATGCCTTGATCATTCAATTGGACTGGGGTATTGGGCTAGGCATCATTGCCGATGGAAAAATCTATTCGGGAAAGAATGGCTTCTCAGGCGAAATGGGGCACATATCCTTCAAAGAAGAAGGCGAATTATGCTATTGTGGGAAGAGGGGTTGCTTAGAAACGATTGTTTCTGGTTCTGCGCTTGTCAAACAGGCCAAAGAAGATATTCTCAATGGCACTCCAACGTTGATCAAATTGGAAGGCGAAGAACAAGAACTGTTACCCATCCATATTATTCAAGCCGCATTGGAAGGCGATCAATATGCGATTCAGCTGATTTCTTCTCTAGGAAACAAACTAGGGCGAGCTATTGCGTTATTTATCCAGGTATTTAATCCGGAGACTATTCTGTTGACCGGCGAGTTTACCAGGGCCTCCTCCATCCTGTCAGCATCCATACTCCAACAGGTTCAAACATATTCCATGACCAAATTGGCAGACAATTGTGAATTGATCATATCCGAATTGGGCGATCGTTCCATTTCCCTGGGTCTTACCCGATTATTCATGAACAAATATTTCGAAGAGCGCTTAGGATTAAATTAACCAAAAAATAACAGCCATTTTTTCGTATTGTTGGCAATCTTAATAACTTTGCATAAAATTATTAATATGAAGACATGGTTTTCTACCTATAATTTGCTCTTCCTTTCCGTTGGTCTACTCGCACTAAGTTCCTGTAAAACCACCTACTACCAATCTACTGTTAGTAATAAACAGATGATTGCTATAAACAATAGTATCGTAGAGGACACGGCGATCAGCAATTATATCAACCCATATCGTACGCAATTGGAGGCAAAGATGAATGAAGTCATTGGCATTTCCACCGAGAATATGATCCATAATCGTAATCTCCCAGAAAGCCTATTGAGTAATTTCTTTGTGGATGCAATGATGGGAATAGGTAGAAAGATCGACCCTGAGGTTGATTTTTCCATGGCTACAAAAGATGGAATCCGTTCCAACATCAAAGCTGGAGATATCACCGTTGGCACCATCTTCGAATTCATGCCTTTTGAAAACCTTTTTGTGGTACTGGAATTGAAAGGTTCCGATGTATTACGACTGGCGGATTTCATTGCCGAAAGCAATGGGCAGCCCATTGGCAATGCACAAATTCTGATCAAGGATAAAAAGCTGCAGGATTTCAAGATCGCCGGCAAAAATATTGATCCCAACAAAACCTATAAGCTCATCACGTATGACTTTATTGCCAATGGTGGAGACCATGTGAGGGGATTGGAAAACCCGGTCAAGAAAACCACCTCTACGCAGTTGGTCCGCGAAGGCTTGATCGATTATATACAGGGAATCAGCAAATCAGGTAAAAAAATAGAATCGAAATTAGATGGAAGAGTTAAAATCATTCAATAGAAGAGATTTCTTAAAAGGAATGCTTGCTCTAGGAGCAACAGCTACCCTTTCAGGACTTCCTAGCACTAGTTTTGCCCGTGGAAAAGAGGTAAAGATTACGATACTACACACGAACGATGTGCATAGCCGTATCGACCCATTCCCGATGGATGGGAGCCGTTTCCAAGGTCTTGGTGGAGTAGCGCGTAGAAGCACCTTGATCAAAAAGATCCGTGGCGAAGAAAAGAACGTCCTTTTATTCGATGCTGGCGATATTTTCCAGGGAACCCCTTATTTCAATGTCTTTGATGGGAAATTGGAACTGGAACTGATGTCTAAATTAGGATACGATGCAGGAACATTCGGCAACCATGAATTCGACAATGGACTCCCTGGTCTGTTAAAGCATTTTGACAAGGCGAATTTCCCATTTATAACTTCCAATTACGACTTTACCGGAACCATCATGGAGGGCAAAACCAAAGAACACGTGGTTTTTACCCGAGATGGCGTAAAGATCGGGGTATTTGCTGTTGGTGTCAATTTAGACGGCCTGGTGGATCCTAATAGTTATAAGGGTATGAAGATCCTAGACCCGATCGAAGTAGCCAATAGGATGTCCAAAAAGCTGAAACATGACCTGAAATGTGATATCGTCATTTGCCTGTCGCATATTGGTTATAGCTATGAAACAGATCAGCCTTCTGATCTGAAGATGGCACAGCAAACTCGAGATATCGATTTGATTATTGGCGGACATACCCATACCTTTTTGGATAAACCAACAGAAGTCAAGAACTTGGCCGGCCAGATTACCCTGGTCAACCAAACGGGTCGCTCTGGTGTGAACTTAGGAAGAATTGACATCATCCTGAACAAACAGACCGGTAAGAAGCGTTTGGAATCTGTAGCCTATCAGATCAATTCTTCGTTGGATTCATCCAACGCATAATCTTGCAGACATAGCTATTTTTTTAATATGCCCTGCAAAGGGCACAGCTAATCTATTACCCAAATGAAAACATTCTTAAAACTCTATATTGATTCTTACAGGGGGCTTTCCCCGGCAGCCTGGCTGCTAGCCTTAGTGATGCTGATCAACCGAACAGGTTCCATGGTTATTCCCTTTTTGGGAATATACATGTCCTCCGAATTGGGTTTTTCAAAGCCCCAGATCGGTATTGTATTGGGCTGTTTTGGCTTGGGTTCGGTATTTGGATCTTGGCTTGGGGGCTGGCTGACCGATAAATTCGGCAATTTCAAGATTCAGCTATGGAGCTTGATCCTGGTCATCCCTTTGTTCCTAATTTTGCCACAGTTCCGTAGTTTCCATGGACTTGCGGTCATGATTTTCCTGTTAACATTAGTAGCCGATACCTTCCGTCCGGCCAACTCCGTTTCGGTTGCTCGATATGCAAAACCAGAGAATATTACCCGCGCCTATTCCCTTAACCGGATGGCGGTCAACCTGGGATTTTCCATTGGTCCAGCTTTGGGAGGTTTCCTTGCGAAGATTTCCTACGATTGGATATTCTATGGTAATGCCCTGGCTGCAGCCGTAGCCGCTGTGGTATTTATCTACTTCTTCCGGAATAGAAAACCAAACGTTGCAGCTGAGAAAGAAAGTAATCAGGCAAAAGAAACCGAGGTGGAAATAGCAGAACAGAAACCTACTCGAAATGCCTATTCAGATGGATTGTTCATCATATTTAACATCATCTGTGTATTCTTTAATATGGCATTCTTCCAATTGTTGGGAACCCTGCCCTTGTACTATAAAGAAATCCATTTATTAGAACCTGACCAGATTGGCCTGTTATTAGGATTCAGTGGTTTTGTGATCGTACTTTTTGAAATGATTTTGGTCCATATGGTGGAGCATCGCTTTTCGGTCAAACAGATCATGCTCTGGGGGACGGTTATTGCGGGGATTTCCTACATGATGCTGAACGTAGATTATGGCATTCCATGGTTGTTTCTTGCCATGTTCCTTTTATCCACCGGAGAAATGCTCACCTTACCTTTTTTGGCAACAGTTTCCATATCTCGGGCAAGCAAAAGCAACCAAGGTGCCTATATGGGTTTTAATTCCCTTTCATTTGCAGTTGCCAATGTATTCTGTGCGTATCTAGGCACCTATATAGCCGAACATTTTGGCTATAACATCCTATGGACAGGAGCAGGAACCACCTTATTGATCTGCGCCCTTGCGTATTATTGGATCATTAATAAAATGGATAAGGAAAAAGGCTTAGCCTAAGGGTAATAGGTTTTAATTTACCCTACATTTCGTTCATAAGGTACACGTGTGGCAATGGATCTACCCAAGGTGATCTCATCCACATATTCCAGTTCACCTCCGAAGGAGATTCCTCTGGCAATGGTACTGATCTGCAGTTCAAATTCGCGGAGCTTGCGGTATAAGTAAAAGATAGTGGTATCTCCTTCCATGGTGGCACTGAGCGCCAAAATGACTTCCTGGACCTGTGAATTCCGTAAGCGTTCGATCAGACTCTCAATTTTAAGATCTGCGGGCCCAACCCCTTCCATTGGGGATATCAAACCACCTAACACATGGTAAACGCCATTGAACTGATTGGTGTTTTCTATCGCCATCACATCCCGGGTATCTTCCACAACACAGACCAAAGAATGATCTCTTTTCGGGGAAGAACAGATTTCACATACCTCCAGATCGGAAATATTGTGGCAGGTACGACAATATTTGATCTCACTTTTCAATCGATCCAAGGAAGAAGTGAATTTTGAAACATCAGCATCCGCTTGTTTCAAGAGATGCAATACCAGACGAAGGGCAGTTTTTTTACCGACGCCTGGTAACTTAGCAAATTCTTCTACCGCTTGTTCAAGAAGTTTGGAGGAAAAGTTCATTCCACAAAATTACAAAATAATTAAGTTAGAAATCCAAATAATCCCACTTTCCTCGGTAAGGTCTTGATTTCAGGTTATTGGCAAAAGGATTGTCAAATACCTCTTTTTTCGGATCCCATTGTATTGTTTTCTGTAGTTGGTAAGCGATATTCACCGCATTACAAACCGTAGCTGTTCGATGCCCAATTTCCACATCACAGATCGGTTTAGAACGTTTTTTGATCGCATCCACAAAATCCCTGTAATGGTTTTCCGAGTAGTACACCTTACGATCCTTTTCAGCGATCGCTGATTTTGGAAGATTGGTCTTATCCGAAGTCAAAAATTCTCGGGCTACTTCGATCTTCCCTTCGGTACCTATAAATTGAATAGCATTGAATTTCCCCCAGGACTTATGATGCACTTTCACCCCATTCTTATAGGTAAAATAGAGTCCTTCTTTAGCTTTTGGTATATCCGGAGGTGTAAAAGACACAGGCCCGGAGTTATCCATCCCAAGGGCCCACTGAACGATATCGAACATATGTGCGCCCCAATCGGTGATATAACCACCCCCGAAACCATGGTACAAACGCCATAACGCCCATTCTGGTGCATTTATAGGTGGACTTAGGATGGGATTATAGCCTCGGTATAGAGAAGGGCCAACCCAAGAGTCCCAATCGAGGTGTGCAGGAGCTTCCATTGAAGGCAGATCACATTCCACTACAGGTTCTCCGATAGAGACATTGACTTCCTTGATATCACCGATATATCCATTACGGATCAAATCAGCAGCATGCCTAAAATTATGTTGAGAGCGTTGCATGGAACCCGTCTGCAGCACCCTTTTATATTTCCGGGTGGCATCCACCATAGCTCGGCCTTCATCAATGGTCAGCGCCAAAGGCTTCTCACAATAGATATCTTTTCCCGCTTTGGCCGCATCCACTACATGCATGGCATGCCAATGGTCTGGAGAGGCGATCACCACCGCATCGATATCCTTTCTGGCAAGTAGATCGCGGTAATTCTTAAACCCTTCTACTTGCTGGCCTGATTTTTCTGCATTCCGTTTATTGGCAGTATTTAGGAAACTGTTCAGTTTCGTACTATCCACATCCGCAGCAGCGAGCACCATCGTTTCCGGAAGGCTCATCAATCCATTCAATAAAGTCCCCACCTGCTTACCTACCCCAATATATCCCAAATTGATCCGATCACTGGGTGCCAGAAATCCATTACCTCCCATTACATGACGAGGAAGGATAGTAAAAGCCGCCGCACCAAGTGCAGCACTGCTGATAAATTTTCTTCTGTTCATTTAGGTTTTATTTGTTTTTAAAAGAACTAAAACGTTTTTTGGTTAATTAATTAAATATAATTATTCCGATTTAATAATCAAAAAAACTACTGCAAACATTTCTTGAATTTTAATTATTATGCTATATTACAACAAACAGGAAAGGCTATTTTTAAAAAGCCTGCTGTTTATAATTTATATTTATGACGCAAAATGACAGAATATTAAGTTCCTTCGCCAACAAGACTTGGCAGGAAATAAAAGTAAAGGACTCCTGGCAGATCTTCAAAATCATGGCGGAGTTCGTGGATGGATTTGAGAAATTGGCAAAGATTGGTCCCTGTGTTTCCATATTTGGATCGGCAAGAACTCCGGATGAACACAAATATTACCAGATGACGGTACAGATTGCCAGTTTATTGGCAGAACGTGGATATGGTGTGATTTCAGGTGGTGGACCAGGTATTATGGAAGCTGCAAATAAAGGGGCTTATACCGCTGGTGGTAAATCCGTAGGATTGAATATTGAACTGCCACAAGAGCAGTTCCACAATAAATACATCGATAGGGACAAACTATTGGAGTTTAATTATTTCTTCGTTCGCAAGGTCATGTTCATGAAGTATTCGCAGGGATATATTGTGATGCCTGGTGGATTCGGAACGATGGATGAATTGTTTGAGGCCGTTACCTTGATCCAGACAGGTAAGATTGCCCGTTTCCCTATTGTCTTGGTAGGATCAAGCTATTGGTCCGGATTGTTTGATTGGATCAAAGGAACCATGCTGACGAACAAATATATCAGTGAAGAGGATTTGAATCTTTATAGGATGGTGGATACGGCAGAGGAAGCTGTTGAACACATCTTTAGGTTCTACGATAAGTATTTATTGAAACCGAATTTTTAAAATTTATTTAAAAAAAAACGGGCAAATCTTTCGATTTGCCCGTTTCTATTTCATCTTATCTTGATTAGAAGCTGTAAGTTAAACCAGCATTCCAAGTTGTTCCTACACCGTAGAAATATCCATACGCATCTTTACGAGAGAAGTAATCTTCGTTCAAAAGGTTTTTAACATTACCTCTGAATTTCAATTTCTGGCTGTTTTTCAAGTTGAACGTATAACTTAAACCCGCATCAATAATGTTGTAACTATCTAATTTTTCAGATTGGTAAACTTCACCTTTTAAAGATGAAGCAATGATATCATCCACATTCACATTACCATATAATCTTGCAAAGTGGTTAAAATCTGCATCGATCGAGAAGTGAGGAAGAATAAAATATTTAGCACCTAAACCAAAGGTTGTTTGTGCCGCATTACCAACTTTAACTCCTGTTAAATCTTGACCATTTTTATCTTCAAAAATAATGTTGAAAGAATCATTATCTCTTACACGGTAAGGAGATTTTCCATCATATTTCCAGTCACCAATTGAACCATAACCTCTTAAAGTAAGATTAGACAATACACGAGCATTAAAATCTAATTCCAAACCTTTATGAGCTTGACCTACACCAGTGAATAAATAAGTAACACTTTGGTAAGTATCAGAACCTACAACATAATCTCTAGCACCGTAATCTGTAAAGCGGTTTTTCCAAGTTGTATAGTAACCATTCAAATTCACATCAAACATTTCTGTTGTAAATTTATAACCAGCTTCTAAACCAAAGATTTTCTCATTTTTAACTTCAGGATCTGCAAAATCAACAGTGTTTGAAATAAATACATTATCCAAGAATGGTTGACGAGAGTAATGGCCGATGTTCGCAAACACAGTTTGTCCTTCTACGAAAGAATATGCCATACCTCCTTTAAGGTTGTAACCAAATTTATTGTCAAATTTGGATTTCTTCTCGCCTTCTGCATAGTTCCAACGATCGATTTTTTGGTATCCTTGGTTAGACATTGCTCCTTGAACAAATACCGAAAATTGATCATCAGCATATTCAACTTGTCCGAAAACACCTTGATAATTGATATTCTCACTGTTATCATAAGCTACTCGTTGATCTAAGCTTGGGCTTTTTCTGAACAAATGTTCCCAAGGATTAGTAGAATAAGTCTCTGTAACAACGTTTCTTTTATGTGGATTAATCTCTGGTCTAGTGCTTGATTCTGCAACTCTACCTTGTGCACCTAATAAATCAACCAATTGTTGGAAGTGATCTCCTTTGTAGAATCTTAAATCCATACCCACATTGTAAGATAAATACTCACTAGCTTCAATGTTAAAGTTTGAAACTAATCCATACCAAAAGTGGTTATTTACAGAAGCTCTTAAAGTCGTACCGTTATTTCCTTGAGAAATTCCATTCGTTAATTTAGTATTCAAATCTGCAAGAACATCCCAGTTGGTTGTTCCATTATTTGCATCATAACCATTTAACGTAAATCCAGGACCATTTCCTAAGATACCTGTACCACCACCTTTACCAATTGATGCATATAATACAGTAGATAATGATGTTCTATCTGAAATTGTCCAGTCCCAGTTAATATTACTTACTGGTTTGTGGTAGAAGTTTGTTCTTTGTGACAAACCTTCTCCTTTGTACCAACCATAGTTATTGTTACCTTTCTCACCAGTGATATCATAACCTGGAGTTTGAAGAATAGTATTATTTGATCTGTAACCAGAAACTAATGGTTTAGAATAGTTTTGGTCATGCCACTGAGGTGCACCAAAGATCATAAAGTTCAAATTATGGTTTTCGTTTGGTTGATAACCAACAGAAAAGAAATAGTTTTGACCAGCACCTGCGGTACCTAAAGCATATTTTTTATCCGCTCTCCATCCATTTACCATCATGGAGAAACCCCATTTACCTACCATACCGGTATTGTAAACCAAAGTTGCTTTAGCTAATCCATCGTTACCAGTTTCCATACGTACAGAACCACCTCTATTTAATTCAGTAGCTTTAGTTACGATGTTTACTGTACCACCTACCGAAGAGATCGCTAATTTTGAAGAACCCAAACCTCTTTGGATCTGAATCAAATTAGCCACATCAGACATAGCAGACCAGTTAGACCAGTACATGTTACCATCTTCCATACCGTTGATTGGCTGACCGTTCAATAAGAATGCTGTGTTTGATTGATCAAAACCACGAACAAACATTTTTGAATCACCAAATCCGCTTGCTTGGTCAGCAATGTAAACAGAAGGTGTGTTTTTCATTAACTCAGGGAATTCAACGTTTGCACCACTTTTTTCCTGAATCTCTAAAGGAGTTATTGTTGAAACCGCAATTGGAGTTTTACGATCAGCGATATCAATAATCCCTTTACCAATTACAACTACTTCACCTAATTCTTGAGAACCTGATTCAACTAATACAATAGTTCCTAAATTTAATTTGTTTGCTGAGAACTCTACCTCTGAAGTAAGGTAGCCCAACATTTTCACAACCAATGTTCCGGTTTGGAGAGGAGCATTAATTGAGAAGTTACCATTTGCATCTGTAGAACTACCTACAGAAGTACCTTTTACCAAGATAGTTGCACCTGATAAAGGCTCAGTTCCATTAGTAACTCTTCCTTGTAACAGGTTTTGCGCCCATGTAACGTTACATAGAAGTACTAATGCAAAAATGGCAATCAGTTTAGTAGAAATTTTTTCCATATGTTAAGTTGTTTTTACTGCGCAAAAGTAAAAAGTCAGATTGACTTTAAATAACCCTTAACATAAACTTAATATACTCACACCCACCTTTTTGCATCTTTATGGCAGATTCGAGTAAACAAAAATTAGAATTTTAAATAGTTTTCACAGCAACTATTATCATTGTTTAAAATATTAGCAACGAAAAACACTAAAAATTAGAAAATTAACAAATTTTAACATTTTTCAAAATGTGGAAAAGTTTTCTCGCAGAAAGACATTTCTACCGGGATAAATCATTCATCGTAACAGGAATAATCTTAGGTAAAGGTATTAATCTGTTAGCTAAAAAAAAGTTATTGTGTACGAGGTGCAAGTGAGGTGTAAGTGACTTGAAAGTGAGTTGTAAGTGACTTTAGTCACTTGAACCTTACTTGCACATTACTTGCAATATGTATGAACAATGGTTGGATTAAGAAGACTATTGGGAGATTAGTTTTGTGATAATAATTTTGTGATAATTATTTGAAAGAAACCGCGTCATGGTATAGCCGGTTCATCGTGAAACCGTGTCATTGCGAAACCACGTCATTGCGAGGAACGAAGCAATCTTTACCCATGTCATGCTGAGCGAAGTCGAAGCATCTAAATGTGGTACCCCTACAGATCCTTCGACGCTGCTCAGGATGACATAGTACAAAGATTGCTTCGTCGTACCTCCTCGCAATGACGCGGAATATTCCTCGCAATTACGCGGTATACTACTTTAAAGAAGGGTATCTATTTATCAATCCAAATAAGCATAAGTAATCCCATCTCCGCCTCTATCAGCATGTTCATCCTCAAACCTGCTCACTTGATTGTATTTTCTAAGGTAATCTCTAATAAACTTACGTAATATCCCATCTCCTTTTCCATGGATGATTTTCAAGGATGGATAACCGATCATCACCGCCCTATCCAAAACCAATTCGATCTTCCCTAAAGCATCCTCCGTCCGCATACCACGAACATCAATCTCCGGGCTGAAATCTGCCACAGACTCACTCGCAACCGATTTAAAACGCTTGGCGACTTTCGCCTTTTCTTTTCCACGAAGCTTTTCTACCTTGTTCTTTTTAACCACGGTACGAAGCTCACCTAAAGCAAGGATTAAATTGTTCTTGGCGATTTCAATAACCTGCCCCTCGTTTCCAGAATCCAAGATCCTAACCCAATCCCCTACTTCTAGATCTGCATCTGGCACAGCGGTAAGGCCTGGTTTTTTCACTTCCTTAACAGTTTTTTCCTTCAGCGAATCTGCTGCTTTTTGAAGACCGGAACGCAATTCCTTTGTCTTTTCCTTATCCGCCTGCGCACTCTTAATATTGGAAATAGTATTCTCTACCAGTTTGTTTGCATCCTTGATGATCTGCCTTGCTTCTTCTTTTGCGTCTTTCAACAATTGACGCTTATTCTCCTCCAAATAGGATTTCAAGGAATTCAACTCAGTCTGTTCCGATAATATCTCCTTCTCTCTCAGACTGATCGCCCTTTTCGTATCAAAAATCTCTTTTTTCTCCCTTTCCAGATCCACCAATAAGGTATCTACCTTCTTTTGTTGCACACCGATCTTTTGTTTTGCCAAATGCAGGATTTCCTTTGGAAGACCAATATTCTGTGCAATTTCAAAAGCATAAGAACTTCCGGGTTTTCCTGTTTGTAGGATGTACATAGGTTTCATCGCCTCATTATCAAAAAGCATCGATGCATTTTCGATCCCTTCGGTATGGCTGGCAAAGAGTTTCAGGTTACTATAGTGCGTGGTAATTACACCTCTGATCTTTTTCTTGTTCAATACCTCCAGGACTGCCTCAGCAATCGGTCCACCGAATTGAGGGTCCGTACCGGTTCCAAACTCATCGATCAGGACCATGGTCCTTGCATCTGAAAACTGCGCAAAATGCTTCATCTTGGATAGGTGGGCACTATAGGTACTCAAATCCGAATCAATGGATTGATCATCACCGATATCCGCAAAGACCTGTTTAAAAACTCCCAACTTAGATATTGGATCACAGGGTATTAACAATCCTGACTGAAACATCAACTGTAGGAGACCTACGGTTTTCATACAGACGGATTTTCCACCTGCGTTGGGTCCAGAAACCAAAAGTACACGGTCTGTTTCGTCAATCTTCAGGTTCAATGGAACAACCGAAGGATGCCCTTCTTGTCTTGAAGCCATCAGTAACAACGGATGTTTCGCATTGACCAAGGAGACCTCGGCCACCTTAGATAGCTCGGGCATATTCGCTTCGATATCCATGGCAAATAATGCTTTGGCTCGCACGAAATCCAGCTTGGTCAACAAGCCATGGTAAGCAAACAGCAAAGGTATGTGTGGTCTCAATTCGCTGGTTAAGGAAGTCAAGATTCGGATAATCTCCCGTCTTCGCTCAAACTCCAGATCCCTTACCTTATTGTTCAAATGGAAGACTTCTTCCGGCTCAATATAAGCTGTTTGACCAGTTGCCGACTCATCATGGATCAAGCCCTTGATTTTGCGTTTGTTTTCAGCAAGTATTGGAATACAGAGACGGCCATCCCGAATGGTCAGATTTCCATCTGCAGTCCATCCATTGGCCTGTGCCTGTTTAAAAACACTATCGATACGTTTCCTAGCTTCCTGTTCCGACTTTGTAATCTGTTGACTGATATCCAACAGCAGTCGGGAAGCATTGTCCTTAATCTTGCCCCGTTCATCGATCACCATTTCGATACTTTTAATGATGGATTTCTCGATCGGGAGATGCTCGAACAAGAGTTCCAGATTAGGGTATTGTTGTGCCCTTTCGTTGAAATAACGAATAATGGCGTATACTGTCCTTAAAGACAGCAATATACGGTGGAACTCATCCTCAAAGAGGAAAGCTCCTTCTACTTTGGCCTTCTCGGCCAGGTTTTTTATGGGGTAAAAATGATCTACAGGCAATGGCGCATCATGCTGCAGCAAATCCTTGAATTCGCTGGTCTGCCTTAAGAACCTATCGATCAGATCCAGTTTTGCCTGAGGTTGGATCTTATCCACCAACTCTTTTCCGGCATCACTGATACATTTCGCTTTAATAAGCTCTTTAATCTCCGTAAATCCTAACTTTTCTCCCGCGTTCTTCGGATAAATCATGCTTATTCTAATTTCAATGGGGTAACCATGCTTTTCTTAGGCCGGGTCACCGGTTTAAATCTTGGATCCCTTGGTCGTACTGGCGTATCCACCTGAGGTTCCTTTTTCACGGTATCTTCAACAATTACTTCTGTAGGTACAGCGCCCCCTGGCATCGGTAATGGTGCTGGCCCAGGACTTATAGGCTTTTCGTTAAAACCAGTATATAGATTCCTGTTCCACATATATTGGATACCCGAAAGTTCATACATCCTGCGGGTATATTCTGCTGGCGACATTTCCATGGAATCTGCTTTCGCATTCATGATCATATTGTTCAACAGTTCTACCCTACGCTGGTTCCGGAATGCACTGGCCAAAGAGTCCTGATATTTAACATTTTTTAAGGAATCCTGACGCGCAAAATCCATCTCTTCTGCCTGCAATTTGTTCACAATCCCTTCATAAGCCTTACCTGTCAGCTTAGAATCTGCCATGTAGTAATCCAGGTTCTTACTGAAGGTAGCGGTATCCAGGTCATACTTTGCTAATATTTCCAAATAGAGCGGATCGATCACTTTTCGAGCACTATCTACAGGCAAAGACACAATATAACCATCCAAAATATGCACCTCAGTCATCAGATTAACAAAATCTTCCTCCTTCAACACACCTGATGGCCTGGACTTCTTACAGGAAGTTCCTAGAAAAAACAAAAGGGATAAAACCAGTATTAATCGCTGCATTTTGTAAATTTGAACAAAAATACAGAAAAGCTACGAAATAGCATTCTAAATTAGTTAGGAAGGATCGAATTTACTTATGAGCATAGCAAGCAATATTTCGGAATTACAACAAGAACTACAACCTATTGGCGTTCAATTGGTGGCTATTTCCAAGACCAAGCCAAATGAGGACATCTTAGAGGCCTATGAAGCCGGGCAACGATTATTTGGTGAAAACCAGGTACAGGAAATGCTCGCTAAGTATGAAGAACTGCCAAAGGATATTGAATGGCATCTGGTTGGGCATCTACAGACCAATAAGGTCAAATACATTGCCCCTTTTGTCTCTTTGATCCACTCCGTGGATTCCCTGAAAGTACTTTCTGAAATAAATAAGCAAGCCTTAAAAAACAATCGGGTTATTGATTGCTTATTGCAGGTTTTCATTGCAGATGAGGATACGAAGTTCGGATTGGACCATGCTGAATTGATCGAACTGTTACGCAGCGAGGAGTTTCAGGAGTTCAAGAATATCCGTATTCGCGGATTGATGGGGATTGCAACAAATACGGAAAATGAAAAGATCATCAAAGAAGAGTTCTACGAATTGAAAATGTTCTTTGATGGTATCAAGACCACTTATTTCCGAAAGGAAGTAAGTTTCGATATTTTATCGATGGGCATGTCCTCCGACTATAAGATTGCGATTGAACAGGGCGCTAATATGGTGAGATTGGGCAGCACGATTTTCGGAAAACGAGTTATCAAACATTATAAAGCCAACTAATGGAGTTCAATATTCGAAGAGCTGTCAAAGCGGATTGTCCGCGATTGATGGAACTGGTTAGGGAATTGGCCTTATACGAGAAGGCTCCGGAGGAGGTAACGGTTAGTATGGCGGAGTTTGAAGAGGCCGGTTTTGGCGAGCACCCAGTATGGTGGGCTTTTGTAGCGGAGCACGAAGGAATAATTGTAGGGATTTCACTCTATTATATCCGCTATTCGACTTGGAAAGGCAGGCGATTGTATCTGGAGGACATTATTGTTACGGAAGAGATGCGTGGGAAAGGATTAGGAAAATTATTGATGGACCATACGATCAAATACGCCAAAGAAGCTGGATTTAGCGGCATGATGTGGCAGGTTTTGGATTGGAATGAGCCGGCAATAAACTTTTATAAAAAATATAACAGCAATTTTGATGAGGGGTGGGTCAATGTTAGTATCAATTTTTAAACGGGTATATCAATCAGGATTTTTGGTTTTAGGAATAGTGGGCGTATTTGCCTGTCAGAACAACCAGAAGGAAAATCCATTGACTTCCAATGGAAATACGGCTGTGGCAAAGGATACCCTTTCATATAGCATGGATAGCTTACGGATCCTCAGTCCCTATATTGCCTCCCATGAGGACCAGATGGACACGAGCTATGCCGAGGTCATCTATCCAAAATTCGAGGATAGCAGTCTGAACCAATTGGTCGATCAGACCATTTTACTCGAAGGAGAACCGGATATCAAAACCTATGTCAATAATTTTATCGAAGGTTATGGAAATTTTGTAGAGGAGAACAACCTGAATTATCCGATTGCCTGGACCAAGAGCACAAAGGTTGGACTGATCCTCAATACACCAAGGCTTATTTGCATAAAAAACGGAACATATGAATACTCAGGAGGTGCACATGGCAACTTTTTTGAGAATTTATCTGTTTTTGATATCGAAAACAACAGAAAATTGGAGCTAAATGCATTCATTTCTGATAATAAGATGAAAGAATTTACTAAAATTGCAGAAAATATTTTTCGGACTAAAGAAGGGCTCTCCGATACGAGCAGTTTAGCGAATGGCTATTTCTTCGAAAATGGCAATTTTTCGTTGGCTGCCAACTATGGGATCACAAAAGATGGTTTTCTATTCCATTACAATCCATATGAGATAAAACCTTATGCCGAAGGTACAACCAGTATAGTCATCCCTTATGCACAAGTCGAGGATCTGCTCACGCAGAAAGGGAAATTGTACATTGATAATTTAAAAGCATATTTTCATTCAATTTAATAGCATAAATGCAGGTATTTAAATTTGGTGGTGCATCAGTAAAGAGTGCAGAGAACATCAAAAATGTCGTTTCAATCGTTGAGAAATATAGAAATTCCGAATTATTGGTAGTGGTATCCGCTATTGGGAAAACGACAGATAAGCTGGCAAAAATCACGACGAATTACGTTAAGCAGGAAGGGGACTATTTTGGTTTATTGGAACAACTGAAGCAGGAACACTTCCAGATATTGGATGAACTGTTTGAATCCAGAACCCATCCGGTCTATGATGACATCGCCAATACCTTTGTAGAGGTTGAATGGATTTTGGAGGAAGAGCCTCAAGATGAATTCGACTATCTGTTTGACCAGATCGTTTCCATTGGCGAATTACTATCTACCAAAATAGTAGCTGCCTATGGAAAACATGTAGGTGTGCCGATCCAATGGATCGATGCCCGCGATTATATCCTAACAGACAATACCTATCAGGAAGGCAAAGTGGATTGGGAAAAGACGGAGGAAAAAATCCGTCGGGATCTTCCGTTTATATTAGATGAGCAGGTCATTGTTACACAAGGGTTTATAGGATCAACTTCTGAAAATTTCACGACGACTTTAGGTCGTGAAGGTTCGGATTATTCTGCGGCAATTTTTGCAGCTAGTTTGAATGCAGAAAATATTACCATCTGGAAAGATGTACCGGGTGTATTGAACGCGGATCCAAAATGGTTTGAACGCACCGAACTGATCCCTGAATTATCCTATACCGATGCCATCGAACTGACCTATTACGGTGCGACGGTCATCCATCCGAAGACCATCAAACCGCTACAGAATAAGAAGATCACCTTGAACGTAAGGTCATTCTTAAACCCTGAAGCCCCTGGTACTCAAATAAAAACAACGAATCAGACCTTACCTGTTCCTTCCTTTATTTTCAAGGTCAATCAGGTGTTCATCAATATCCAACCTCGGGATTTCTCTTTTATTGTAGAGGACAACCTGAGCCATATCTTCGATCTGTTCCATAAACACCGGATCAAGATCAACATGATGCACAACTCGGCGATCAGTTTTTCGGTGAGTGTGGATGATACAGGTGAAAATGTGATGAATCTACTTCAACAATTGGAAAAACGCTATAAGGTTTCCAAAGAACAAGGACTGGAATTGATCACCATTCGTTATTATAAACAAGAAACTATTGACCGGGTATTGGTAAATAAGGAAATTATTCGCGAACTTAAGGATAGTTATACCTGCCAGATACTGGTGAAGAAGAAAGATGAATAGAAACATTTTAGATAAGGAAGTACAACAATTCATTAAGGCAAACCGGGAAAAAAGTCCCACGGAAATTGCTTTGAAAAAAAGTCCCTTTCAAAATGTTAGTTCGGCAGAATTGGCCTCACAGATTGACGGTTGGCAACGAAGCGTCAAGAAATTGCCTACTTGGGCTTATAGTGATGGCATCTATTATCCGGATAAAATAAACCTGGAACAATGTTCTTCCGAACATACTGCATTAATCAAACAGACCTTGATTGCCAAAGGATCTCGAGTGATCGATCTGACAGGTGGATTCAGTGTGGATAGTTGTTATCTCGCCCAGGAAGCGGAGGAAGTTATCCATTGTGAACTCAATGAAAAACTATCTGAAATAGTTGCCTACAATGCCCGGATCCTGAGGGTGAACAACCTTAAATGCATAGCGACCGATGGAATTGCCTTTTTGGAAGATGCGGAAGATGATGCCTTTGACTATATCTATGTAGATCCTTCGCGGAGGGTAAATCAGGGGAAGGTTTTCCTGTTGGAAGACTGTGAACCAAATATAGTTGCCAACCAAACGCTTTTTCTTCGCAAAAGCCGGTATGTGATCAGTAAGTTATCCCCTCTCCTGGACATTTCTACAGCCTTATCAAGTTTAAAGCATGTTCGATTTGTTTATGTGATCTCGCTGGACAATGATTGTAAGGAATTACTGTTCATTCAGGAGCGTGGCTATGAAGGGGAATGTACCATTCGATCCATTCGTTTATTTCAGGATCAACTACAGACCTTTGAATTCACTTACGAGGAAGAGCGGGCGATCATCAGTCGCTTTCTGTTGCCCCAGAAATACCTTTATGATCCGGATGTTTCTATTAGTAAAGCTGGCGCTTTCAAATCCATCGGTAAATACTTTGGCTTGGGCAAGATTCATCAGCATGCCCATATCTACACCTCTGATCAACTACAGGTTAATTTTCCGGGAAGGATTTTTGAGATTTTGGATGTCCGGCCGTATTCCAGCTTGAAGAAGCAAAACCCTTGGCCACAAGCCAATATTGCCATTCGAAATTTTCCGGATAAGGTGGAGGTGATCAAGAAGAAATTCAAGATCAAGGATGGCGGCCATACCTATCTATTCTTTACTACGGATATCAACAATCAATTGATCATCATTGCCTGCAAAAAACTGGCTTAAATTGACTTTATTCCTATAATTCCATACATTGGGATTACAAATCTAAGACTTGCTAATGATTATCTTTATGCCTATGAAAAATATCAAATATTCTGTTTTAGAATTAGCGAGTTTATGTAAGAACAAAACTGCTTCCGATGCGATTGAAAGAGCAAAGAAAGGGGCTGAATATATAGATGAAAGAGGTTATACACGCATGTGGTTGGCGGAGCACCATAATATGGAGCACATTGCGAGCTCGGCGACTTCGGTTTTGATTGGCCATATCGCGGGTAGTACCAAAAATATACGAGTAGGATCCGGAGGAGTCATGCTACCTAATCATGCACCCTTGGTCATTGCCGAACAATTTGGAACCTTGGAATCTATTTATCCAGGACGTATCGATTTGGGTCTTGGCCGCGCGCCAGGAACAGATCAATTGACCGCCATGGCTTTAAGGCGCAATAACATGAACACCGCCTTTTATTTCAAGGATGATGTAATGGCCCTGCAACAATATTTCAGTGCCGAGAATGTACATGCCAAGGTGCGTGCTTTTCCGGGGGAAGGATTGGATATTCCGATCTGGATACTGGGCTCCAGTACAGACAGTGCTTACCTCGCCGCTGAACTTGGCCTTCCCTATGCTTTTGCTGCGCATTTTGCCCCTGCGATGTTGGAAAGGGCAGCCATGATCTATCGAGAACATTTCAAACCTTCTGCCCAGTTAAAAGAACCGTATTTTATGGTCTGTGTGAATATCATTGCCGGAGAGACGAATAAAGAAGCTAGGTTATTAGCAAGCAGTCTGTTCAATCTATTTGCAGGAATTGTCACCAATCACCGCAAACCCTTGTCCCCTCCTACCGAACGATTGATCTACGAAGGAATTCCGGAGATCGAAAATGCGGTTAATTCGATGGTTTCCAGCACGATTATTGGAAATGAAGAAGAGATTGCGGAGCATTTGAAAGGGTTGATCGAAAGGGTAAATGCAGATGAGATTATGACCACAAACTATATTTATGATGATGAAAAAAGGTTAAGGGCTTTTGATATTATTAGGAAGTCTTTTGGAAGGTTGGAATCCTCCAATCAATCGAACCAATTTTAACAGTTTTTAATTAATATTTTGAGAATTAAACTTATTTCCCTCAATTACTTTCATTGCGTATTTATCGAAAATTAGCATATTCTTCTAAAATATTTTTCAAATAGCTGATTTACAAGACTTCCAAATTATAAAAAATATAGGACTAAATCCTGTTGCACGAAATAATATTAACGAATTGAGTTATTTTAATTTTTTAAAGAATATAATTCTATGTTAATGCCATTAAGTTTCATCTGTGATAATAATCCATTGTAATTTGCCATAAAATACATAAAAAATGAAAAAATAGGTATTATCGCTAGGCAGGTAAAAACAAGGAAATATGATATGGAATTCGATGCATTTACTGCAGGAGGCTAGGACAATTGACGACCGGATTAACCCTTTAATAAAAACAAATAATCAGATAAAATTTGAGGAGCATACTGACTATATCGCTATAATTGGCGGAGGACCATTTGGTTTTTATGCGTTAGAAAGCTTACTTTCCCTAAGCAAAGAAGCCATAGGCAATCGAAAATTCCATATACATTGGTATAATAAAAACAAGAATTTTGGGGCGGGGCAACAATACAGTCCTACTACCCCAAACTATCTTTTGGTACACGAATGTATCGCAGACCTTTCAGCATGGAAAACAGATCGGGATACTATTTCATCTGAATCGTTAACCCTATTGGAATGGATAAGGGAAAATAGAACAATTGAACAGGAACCCCTAAAATCTGATCATTGCAGTAGGGAACTATTTGGTCTTTACCTGATGGATTGTGTCTTAAAAACTATTGCAGGAATAGATGATGAAATCGAACTGAGTTTAATCCAGGAAGAAATCTGCGATCTGGAAATCCAAGGAAAGACAGCTTATTTATATAATGAGGATAAGAAATTAATCTTTCCATACCAAAGTACGTTAATTAGCATCGGCCACAGCAATAAAAATAACCTCTTAAAATTCATCAAGGATAGTGATCAATCCTTGGATCGCTTTATCGAATCAGTGCATTCTTTGGAGTATTTGGATAGGATCCCAGCAAATTCCGAAGTCGTCATCAAAGGGTCTGGTATCAACTTTATGGAAACCATCCTACATTTGACTGAAGGCAGAGGAGGCGTGTTCTATAAGAACGATCAGGAATTCCAATACATTCCCACGGGATTGGAACCAAAAATATATCCATTTTCCAGAACAAATCTCCCTACCTTACCAAGAAATACCTATTGGTCGGACCATAAATATGAACTGCTCTATATGACCGACGCCTGGGTAGAGGAATTGAAGGCAAAAAAAGGAAATATCGATTTTAAAACGGATATTCTACCTCTTTATAAAAAAGAGATTCAGCATGCATTTTATTCCATGCTGGACCATCTGAAGACGGTTAGCCACGAAGAGGTATTGCATTTCATAGCAATACAGGATGAAAGGACTCGATTTTCGATCAATGCCTTATTAGATCCTGTTACTTATTCCAATGTCGCTAAGGATGTAAATTATAATGAGTTTATAGCGGACCTGACTACCTTCTGTCTAATCGCCATGCAACCTGGAGAATTGAACAGCACCATGGGTGCAGCAACCGGAGCAATGCGTGAGGGATTCTTGCAAATCTGTAAACTATATGAATTTGGGGGATTTACCCCTTATGCACAAAAACATGTAGATGACTATTGGTTGAATTATATCTTCCAGATCAGTTTAGGACCTGCACGTGAAATATCCGAAAAATTCTTCTGTCTACTAAAGCAAGGATATATTTCCTTTCTGTTTTCCGAGACTCCAGAAATCGAGATCCAAGAACAGGGCTTCTTATTGAAATCAAAAAAAGACCAACATTTTTTTTCCTATCTGATCGATAGCACCAAGCCAAAAGAAAACTTGAAATGTGAAAACAATAGGCTTTTTACAAACCTTTACAAAAAGAGAATTTTTACAGTGTTCAAAAATGGGGTATATGATGATGGTAAAATCAATTTGGAAACAAACGGAAAAGTTAAAGGGAAACATTCTAATTATCCCTTGTACTTGTACGGACCTGCAACCGAAGGTCCCGTTTTATACAACAGTGATTTAAACCGTAATCGCTATGATTTCGGACAAACCTGGGCAGAACAAAGTATTATTTTATTGAACAAGTTAAGCTTTTCGGATTTCACATAAAATTAACATTAGAATAATATTCCAATAAAGTTCATCTTTTACATTTGATAAAAATTAAATGATATGATAAAAGATGAAGTATTAACAACAGAACAAGAGCCACTATTTGGCGAATTTTTATTTGATGGTGATGATTTTAATTTAGAAGAGGATTAAAATCCACCATCAAAAAAAAATGATCTACCCAAAGATCATTTCAAAAGAATTACCTTTCATACCCTACCCTTTTAATTCCCTTTTTTATTTTTTTTATTTTTAGGTTTAATGTAATCCTTTGGTTAATTTCCATTGAAATTTTGTTTTGATATGAGGAATGGCTGTCTAGTTATTTATTTGGTATGTTTTATAGGTTTGACCGCATGCAATCCATTTAAAAGGAATGTGGAGGAAACAGTTGTTGTTGATAGTTCCGCTTTATTAAAGGATAGTATAGAAATGCTAAGCGATACATCGGATGAGATAACCGATGATGATATGCAAGTGGGCACTTCTGTCGAGGCAGCTATCTTGGAAGGGAAACTGATACTTCCATTGACTTACCGTTTCTTAAATGATGATGATCGGATAAGCAAAATATTAAATGCTACTTGGCTCGCCATTTACAAGGAAAAAGGTGCTTATCATATTGGCAAAGTAGCCTACAAGATTACCGAAGAAGCTGAGGAACCTTGTTCAGGATTACCCACAGAAACCATTGAGCCTGATAAAAATGTTTTAGCCTATGTCGACCTTAAATCACTTAAAACAGGATTGTTGGACAGCATAGCTTTTAATGAAAGGATTATTCAACCAGACAGCCCTTTTAAATTCAGTTATAATGGACATGTGTATGAATTGAAAGCGAATGGAAAATATTTCCGGGATGTGGATGATACCAGTTCGGAGCATTACAGTTTGAATTTATATAAAGATGGAAAATACGTCAGAAATCTGATCAAGCAATCAGAATATAACGACACCTTTACAGCAATAAAATTGATAGCAGACTTTGATGGCGACAAGGAACCTGATTTTTTGATCTCAAGTCCTCGACACTATGAAGAAGAAAGGTACATGCTGATCTTATCAGGTCAACATGATGTATTTGAAGGGAATATGGTTTTTGATTGTTAGCTTTTTTTAAATTCCTTATTACACATTCAAAAGACCATGTTGGCTAGCTGTAAATAAGTTCCGGAAAACGATATTGATTTCTTCCTTCCGCTGAGCACCCTTGATACCTGCATACGGAATCAAAGCAGCCGTATTCAACCGGATCCATTTGGCCAATTCACGTGATTTTAACGCTATATCGTCCAACACCTGTTCATCAAGTTCTTGGTAGTTCTCCACTTGGTCCCAAACCAATTTTGCCAATCCCATCATTTCTGCATAGGAACTTTCAAAATTCGTCCGAATGCCATCGATTTCCTTAAATCTTGTTCGGGAATGTTTCATTCGCCAAGCTTCATCTTTGGATTTTTCAAAATATTGTCTTTCCAATAAATCCAAAAAGCGGTCGAACATACCCATATAATTCATCAATAGCGTCAATTCGGCGAAACACATGAAAGGAATTTCAAACAAAGGGTTTTCCAATGTTTTTTTGGATGGAACTAGATCGAATGCCTGATCAAAAGGCACTTTTATTTTTTCTAAAGAAAATGAATGCGAAGCCGTACATTCCAATCCGAAGGTATCCCAATCATAATGGATCAATACTTGATCCTTGTCCACAAAAAAAGATTTATAGATACTTTGTCCATTGGCATCCAGCAATGGATTTCCATCTTTCATTAACGGCGCATTCAAGGTAAAATAAGTAAGATGAGGTGCTCCAGTTGCATAATTCCACATTCCAGTCAGTAAGTAATGGTCTTCTTTGACCTCTGCCCTTCCGGCAATCTTGCCACTTCCCCCAAAACATATTTCCCGATCCTGCCAAATATCCTTGGCTTTCCTTGGATCAATAAATCCAGCGAACATATTTGCCCCGGCACATAAGGTTACTGTCCAGGCGAATCCTCCATCTTCATAGGCCAGATCCTTGAGGAATTGTAATCCTTGAGGAAAGTCTACTTCCAAGCCGCCCAATGATTTCGGAACCCACAAATTGAACCAATTGTTGTGATAGATCAATTCCAATTGTTGTTTCACCAATTGTTTCCGTTCGATACTTTCCGATTGGAATTCTTTAATCAGAATTTTATGTTCATCATTCAGCATAGCTTGTTTCCTTTTTTTGTTGGAATAGGATTTTCATCCAATTCAAATAACCAAAAATAGCCACAATGAATAGAAATAACGTCAGCGCGGCAAATAAATAGAGATCTTTATGGATCAGTAGAGGGATGGCAAAGAGGTTACTGATGTTCAACAGTATCCAATTCTCTATTTTTCTTTTGGCCATCAACCACATTCCTGCCCATGCAGTGGAAGTGACCCAGGCATCCCAATAGGGTACATCTGAGTCTGTAATATGTTCAAGTAGGAGGTAGAAAAATACAAAACCTAATATAACGATGCCTGCTACTATCCACCATTCCTTTTTGCTGGCATGACTGATCGGTTGTTCCCTTGCAGTCTTATTGCTCATCCAGAACCACCATCCATATATACTCATGACCAGGTAATAGACCTGTAACGCAATTTCAGCATAGAGCTTGGCACCATAGAGCACATACATTCCGGTAAGAATCCCTAAAATGCCAAAGAAATAATTGGACACCTTGTTGTTCTTAGATAGTAATACTTGGATCACACTACAGACCACGGAAAATCGCTCCAACCAAGAGGTTTGAAGAAAGGTTGTTACGATGTTTTGAAGAATATCATTCATAATTAATTCCTACGCCAGCATTACCTGGATCAGGTTCCTTCTGCTTTGATGCAGAATTGGGTATTTTCTCAGCGTTGTATGTCCCACTTTACAGTGGGACATCAAGCACCCCAAAATTTTATTTTTTCCCAGATGGGATTAAGGTTTTTATTTATCCAATTGAAGGATGTTGGACGTGCGTGCGCGGGTTGCTTCACACAAAGCCTGATCATCATTCAATTTTTTACCCCAGGAAGGGATCATTTCTCTTAATTTCTTACGATATGCATCCGATTTTGCTCTTTCTGGAAAACAACGTTTCAAAAGAGCGATCATGATCGCTACGGAAGTTGAAGCACCTGGAGAAGCTCCCAATAAAGCCGCGATAGATCCATCGGCACTAGAAACGACTTCAGTACCAAATTCCAGGATACCTCCATGTTTTGGATCTTTCTTGATCACCTGTACACGCTGACCAGCTTTTTCAATCTGCCAGTCTTCCATTTTAGCGGTTGGCATAAATTGTTTCAAAGCATCCAATTTATCCTGAGGTTTTTTCATCACCTCGGTAATCAGGTATTTGGTCAATGGTAAATTGTCCAGACCTGCCGAAAGCATCGGGCGGATGTTGGATAATTTGATGGAAGCCGGAAGATCAAAATAAGATCCTTTTTTAAGGAATTTAGTTGAGAATCCAGCGTATGGACCAAATAATAAGGCCTGTTTACCATCAATATAACGGGTATCCAAGTGAGGAACAGACATTGGAGGCGCACCTACTGAAGCTTTACCATACACTTTTGCATGGTGGCTCTTGATGATCTCTTCGTTGTTACATCTTAACCATTGTCCACCGACTGGGAAACCACCGTATCCTTTTGCTTCCGGGATTCCGGATTTCTCCAATAATAATAAGGAGTGTCCTCCTGCGCCAATGAACACAAATTTCGCTAGGATTTCGCGTTTTTGACCGGTTTTCAGGTCTTTCACTTCGACTTCCCAACGTCCATCATCTTCACGGTGAATATCTTTAACCTCTTGGTTCAAGGAAAGCTTAATGTTTTCCTTGGCGTCCAAGTAGTTGATCAAATCTCTTGTTAAGGCGCCGAAATTCACATCGGTACCAATATCCATTTTTGTGGCAGCCATAGGCTCTTCAGGATCACGACCTTCCATCATCAATGGGATCCAATCGCTTAACAAGCCTTTATCCTCCGTATACTCCATACCTTTGAACAGGTTGTTCTTGGTTAAGGTCTCGAAACGTGTTTTTAGGAAATTCACATCTCTCTCGCCGAAAACAGCAGACATGTGAGGGACTTTACGGATAAAATGTCCTGGATTTTTGATGATGTTTTTCTCCACCAGGTAAGACCAAAACTGTTTGGAAATCTCGTATTGTTCGGCAATACTGATGGCTTTGTCGATCTTTACACTTCCGTCAGGTTGTTCTGGTGTATAGTTCAATTCGCATAACGCCGAGTGGCCAGTTCCTGCATTATTCCATGCATCTGAACTTTCTGCCGCAACTACATCTAAGCGCTCAATGATTTCAATATTAATGTCTGGACTTAACTCATTAATCAACGTACCTAATGTTGCGCTCATGATACCACCACCAATCAAAACAACATCTACTTCCGTTTTTTTCGTTTTCTTACCCATGGTTTTTAAATGTTGCACAAAATTACTATTCGAAATAGATTCTAGCGAATAAATTTGTCAGAATCGTTTCAAATATTTGAAAATTTATCAATATTAACCTGCTTTTATTGCCTTCTTATTCAATCAGGTCAGCAAAAATTGATTTTCCGATTTCCTAATACCTGACATTTTTTGTATTATGCAGTTTATTTTCCACTTTTGTGGTCTCTAAAAATCAAGTACAAAAAAATAATCGTATGAAATTATTAGCCGGGAAAACAGCCTTAGTAACAGGTGCATCCAAAGGGATTGGTAGAAAGATTGCTGAAGTATTTGCACAACACGGTGCAAATGTGGCTTTTACCTACCTTTCATCTGTAGAAAAAGGGCAGGCATTGGAGCAGGAGCTTCAACAGTTTGGCACACAAGTTAAGGGATACCGTTCTGATGCTTCAAAATTTGATGAAGCAGATAAATTAATCAATGATATTGTTGCAGATTTTGGCGCTTTGGACATTGTTGTGAACAATGCAGGAATTACCAAAGATGGTCTTTTGATGCGCATGACGGAGGAGAACTGGGATGATGTGATTAATATCAACCTTAAATCTATCTTCAATGTTTCGAAAGCAGCATCAAAAGTGATGATGAAAAGCCGTAAAGGTAGTATTATCAATATGAGTTCTGTGGTGGGTGTGCAAGGAAATGCCGGACAGGCAAATTATTCGGCATCTAAGGCAGGTATCATTGGATTTTCTAAATCCTTGGCGAAGGAATTGGGATCAAGGAATATCCGTACGAATGTGGTAGCTCCTGGGTTTATCCGTACAGAAATGACGGATGTATTGGATCCGAAAGTGGTGGCCGGCTGGGAAGCTGGAATTCCTTTGAAACGCGCTGGCGAAGCGGAAGAAGTTGCTAATGTTTGTTTATTCTTGGCATCTGATTTATCGTCGTATGTGAATGGGCAGGTATTGCCTGTTTGTGGCGGTATGTTGTAGGAGATATACGTCATTACGAGGAACGAAGCAAACTTATAACGTCATTGCGAGGAACGAAGCAATCTTATAACGTCATTGCGAGGAACGAAGCAATCTTCATTCATGTCATCCTGAGCGTAGTCGAAGGATCTGTACGGTAGGTGATATACGAACAGATCCTTCGACTCCCCTCAGGATGACAAAGTCGAAAGATTGCTTCGTCGTACCTCCTCGCAATGACGTAAAAATTTCCTCGCAATGACGTAAAATCACGCTCTCAATGACGTAAAATCAACCACTGAATGATTTAAAAATTTCAAATTCTTTAAAAAGATAGCTCCTTAATAAATCTTTCAGCATCCACATACCCAACTAATCTCTTTAGTTCCTTAGCTCTCTGCATCTTTCCATCCGCCTGTTCAACAGTTTCCAAAGCAATGTCGAAAGGTTTTTGTGATGAGTCGGAATTGAATATCTCTAAAAGGACAGTAGAGAATTACATCACCCAGGCATTAGCTTTTATCCGCAAGAAAAATCAATCGGCTTATATTGTTCTGACCTGTTTTTAACCTCCAACATTCCGTATATTTGCCGATATGGAAATCGCTGATCAAATATTTAATATTAAAACCGAGGAAGAGTTCAATAGTGCTGCACTCTCTGTTTTTAAGCATCAAGCGAACCATAACCCTATCTACAAAAAATTTCTCCAAATTCTAGGTAAAGATGTAGGATCCATCGAAAATTATCGACAGATTCCTTTTATGCCCATACAGTTTTTCAAGACCCGTGAAGTCTTGGAAGAGGACAAAGAGGCTGAAATAATTTTTAGCAGCTCAGGAACTACCGGAATGGTCACAAGCCAACATTTTGTTGCAGATTTACGTTGGTATGAGAGAAGTTTTAAGTTGGCTTTTGAGGAATTTTATGGAGGTATTGGCGATATAGTTGTTCTGGCTCTCTTGCCAAATTACCTGGAAAGATCAGGATCCTCCTTGATCTATATGGTTGATGATTTGATCAAGAACTCACATCAAGATGAAAGTGGCTATTTTTTATACAACCATCAGGACTTAAAGAGCACCTTAGAAGCATTAAAACAGCAAGGTACCAAAACAATTCTTTTTGGTGTGACCTATGCCTTATTGGATTTTGTGGAGGAATTTAAGGTTGATTTTCCAGAATTGATCGTCATGGAAACCGGCGGAATGAAAGGGAAACGAAAAGAAATGATTAGAGAAGAACTCCATGCTATCTTATCCACAGGATTTGGGGTTTCAAAAATACATTCGGAGTATGGAATGACCGAATTATTATCGCAGGGTTATTCCAAAGGGGATGGTCTATTTAGAACGCCCGCCTGGATGAAGATATTAATTAGGGACACGAACGATCCATTGACTTTAATAGACGATAAAAAAACAGGAGCGATAAATGTCATTGATCTTGCCAATTATCACTCCTGTTCTTTTATTGCTACCCAGGATCTGGGTAAATATCATCCCGATGGTTCCTTCGAAATTTTAGGTCGTTTTGACAATTCCGATATCCGTGGATGTAATCTTTTAGTTCAATAATATTTTTGCTCTGTGACCAACCAGCTTTATTCTTATTAGCCGATGTGTCTAATCTGCCTAATTGGATTACTGTAAACTTGGATCATTAAAGGTATTACCCGCATTTAAGTCACCAGATTCATATCCCTTTTTGAACCAATATGCACGTTGCTCTGATGTTCCGTGGGTAAAAGATTCCGGATTTGAACGACCAGTACTTTGCTCTTGGATATGGTCATCCCCAACTGCAGCGGCTGCACGCATCCCTTCCATGATATCATCTGCAGTTAATTTCACATCACTCAATTGAGTTGCATAATGCGCCCATACACCTGCATAAAAATCTGCTTGAAGCTCTGTCATCACCGATATTTTATTGTACTCACGTTCGCTCATCTGCGCACGCATCGCATTGGTTTTATTCAAAACTCCAAAAACATTTTGGATATGGTGACCGATCTCATGCGCAATCACATAAGCAAGGGCAAATTCGCCTTTAGCACCAAAGCGATTGGATAATTCCCTGTTGAAACTCAAATCGAGATAGATTGTTTGGTCTCCAGGACAGTAAAAAGGTCCGAAAGCCTTTTGTCCAAATCCACAACCTCCTGTTTCTGTCCCTTCGCGATAGATGGCCATTTTTGCTATTGGATAGGATTTTCCATTCTCTTGGAATAATCTACCCCAAACATCTTCTGTACTCGCCAATACCACATCTGAAAATTCTATTAACCGGTCTTCTTCCGGAGTGGATTCTACCGGACCTTGTTGTGTTGCCGGACCAGCTTGATTTTGGACCTGATTTAAGATCTCAGAAGGATCTCCTCCCATCAGAAAACCGATAATCAGAACAATAACTCCACCAATTCCCCCTAAAGTAAGTTTTTGTCCTCCGGACATTCCTCTACGATCTTCAACATTACCGCTGCGGCGGCCGCCTTGCCATTTCATAAGTATATTTCTTTTTTTAAGTTATAATGATTCTTCCATACACAAATTCTTTGCCACAAGTTTAGAATCCTTCATTTTTAATGATTCCAAAAGGCTCGTTTAATTTGCTTATCTTTGGGATAATTAAATATCCTATTTTTTTATGTTAATAGACGAATTAAAAAGCAGAAGTGAAAATACATGTGAACTATGTGGTTCAACAGAAAACCTAGAAATCTATGAAGTTCCCCCTACTTCTACTCCTAATTTAGATAACAGCATTTTATGCTGTTCTGTTTGCAAGGCGCAGATTGAAAAAACAGAACAAATTCAACCCGATCATTGGAAAGTATTGGGCGACAGTATGTGGTCTCCAAATCTTCCCGTACAAATCGTGGCTTGGCGAATGTTGAGCAGATTACGCAATGAGGCTTGGGCATCTGATTATTTAGATATCCTTTATCTGGATGATGAAGCATTGGCTTGGGCTAAAAAAACAGGTGATCATGAAGCGGATGCTACCGTTGAATTTCATCAAGACTCAAACGGAACTAGGCTATTTGAAGGTGATACCGTGGTATTGATCAAAACTTTGGATGTTAAGGGCTCCAGTATATCTGCCAAATTAGGAACTGTGGTAAAAAATATTCGACTTGTTCATGACAATACTGAGCAGATTGAAGGCAAGGTTGAAGGGCAAACCATCGTTATATTAACAAAGTATTTGCGGAAAGGATAATTTCCGCTTAAAAATCAGCGAAATGAGAAAGTTATGTGTGATGCTGGGGTTAATTTTTGCGACTTTTCAGTTGCAAGCGCAGACCAAGATAGGCTCGGCAGAAATTGAGAAGGTAAAGGATAAGAAAAACATCCAATTATTGGATGTTAGAACCAGCAAAGAGTTTCAGGATGGTCATATCCAAAACGCCAAAAACCTGGATTGGAACAACAAAGAAGAATTCAAGAAAGCAGTTTCAAAATTGGACAAATCCAAACCGGTTTATGTGTATTGCCTAGGTGGAGGAAGAAGCAAGCAAGCATCTGCTTATCTAGCAGATAATGGCTTCCAGGTTTATGATTACAGTGGTGGCATGATGGATTGGAGAAGTTCCAATAAGGCGGAGATCAAAGAGAATAAAGATGGAAGTACTAAGGATTCTAAATCGGGGAAAGGGTTGACGGAAGAGCAGTTTAACCATTTGGTTAATTCCCAAGACGTAGTTTTGGTTAATTATTCAGCAGTTTGGTGCGGCCCATGCCAGGAATTGAAGCCTACCATCCTTAAAATCCAAAATCGGGAGGCAAAAAAGGTAAAAGTTGTCCGTTTGGATGCTGATGAAAACAAAAATCTACTAAAACAGAAAAAGATTTCCGAGATTCCGAAATTAAGCCTTTATAAGAATGGCAAGGAAGTTTGGAGCCATACAGGAATTATTTCTGAAGCGGAACTAATGAAACAAATCAATAAAGCAGCCAATAAAAAATCTTAATAAGTGAAAGAATTAGCATTAATATCGGGAGCCCTTTTAGGCATTCTCTCTATTGTTTTGGGAGCATTTGGTGCTCATGCCTTGAAAAAAGTACTTTCGGAGGAAAGGTTAAGTTCGTTTGAGGTTGGGGTAAGGTATCAGATGTATGCTGCTTTAACCTTACTTATAGTAGGCTATAATTTCAAATTTGAAGAAAGTTATGAAAATTGGGCGGTGTATGGTCTGTTGTTCGGATGCATCTTATTCTCAGGAAGTATTTATTTATTGAGTTTTAAGGATAAATGGAAAGCTAATTTGAGGTTTTTAGGTCCGGTGACCCCTCTTGGTGGATTACTGATGATCGTAGGCTGGGTAGTGATTTTAATATCCTTTTTGTAGAGACTGTCATCCTTAGCATAGGCTTTAACATTTTGAGCACAGGGATTGTCATCCTGAGCTTAGTCGAAGGATCTGTAAGTCCGTATGGAAGTATAAATTTGAAAAGAATAAATCTAAAAGCGGTAAACAAATAGATCCTCCGACGATGCTACTATAACTCCTTATACCATTTCAAGTACAAATCTATTGCCTTTCTTTTTTCCTCTGTCAAATGATAATCTAGACTCTCGTTCAGGTAATATTCGTAATCAAAACCAGGTATTTCAGGCAATCCTGGAATCACATCTGAAGGTCTCGAAACCCCATCTTTTAAAGCTTCATTGAACTTCCTCAAGAACTCATCCGGAAGCTTCTTATTCGCAACCCACGCTGCAAAAGCAAAAGGAAGACCAGTTAGTTCCTTCCAAAAGTGCCCCAGATCATACACATAAGGAACAGTGGATTTTTTTCCAAAAGTTCGGTCGCCAATTAAAACAAAGGCATCAGCCTCGCCTTCCGAAACGATTTCTACGTCCCTTTTCCAATAACGCTTCAAAAGAATCTGAGCCAAACCATTGGATGTACGAGATTGCTTATCCAATAGTAAGGTATCAACCTCTTCTATGGGCTTATTTGAAAATATAAAAACAGAATCCACATAATCCTTGCTGCCGATGCAATAATCTCCAACCAGGTAATAGGTGTCCATTTTGCTGATTGCCGCTATGGGAATGATTCCCATATCTGCTTCATTTTCTAACACTTTTCTAGCACATTCGCTAGGATAATCCAACATCAGATCAATTTCTTCGATCACTTCTGATTCCTTAATTCCCTGCAAAAAAGGCAGTGTATTGGTATAAGAAACTGCAGAAACTTTAATTTTCTCCATCTTATAATGCTGATAAATGGGATGTATTGTAATAATCAATAATGTTGAATTGATTATTATGATATTCTAAAATGTATAGTGCGGTATTGGTATGAGGAAAATCATCCATCTGGCATACTGGAACTTCCGTCAAATGGCATAGCATAATCCGCAGGGCTCTTCCATGCATACAAACCAAGACGTTTTCTTCATCTTCTTGAGCCAACATGTATTCTACAGCTTCCCTTTGTCTTTCTACCAAAGTGTTTGGGGATTCTCCTTGGTCAATTGCTAAATCAAGATCATTATTCCGCCAAGAGTTCACCACCTTTTCAAAACCGGTCATGATCTCTGGAGTCTGCTCCTGCCCTTCATAAATTCCCCAACTGATCTCATCCAATCCAACAAGTTCTTCCGATGGAATGCCATGTGCTAAAAATGGCTCTACGGTCTGATGGGTCCGCAGTAAGGTAGAAACGTAAATTTTATCAAAGGGCACATGTTTATAAGCTTCGTAAAAAGCCTGTGCTTGTTTTATTCCATTATCATTCAGTGGACTATTCACCCCTCTCCCCTGCACAATGCCTTTTAGGTTAAGGTCCGTTTGTCCATGACGGATAAAATAAAATGTTTTCTTCAATTTTTTCCTTTCTATGAATTAACTACAGGTAAGGCGTAATATTGTTTTTTTGGATTTTCATCTTCAAAGACAACATCCTTGTAGTCTGTAACCACATGGTATAAGGTATCCCTTTCGATCGGATGACGTCCCACGTTTTTGATCAACTCAACCAGTTCCTTGGTAGACATAGCCGGATTCTGCTCTTCAGCTCCTGCCATGCTATAGATCTTGGTGGTATCATCCAAGGTCCCATCGATATCATCAACCCCAAAACTCAAGGACATCTGAGCAGTATTCCTTGAAATCATCGCCCAATACGCCTTGATATGCGGGAAATTATCCATATAGATCCTGGCAATGGCGTAATTCCTTAAATCTTCAATAACGGAAACTTCAGGCACATCCGACATCTGATTATCCTTATTTCGGAATTTCAATGGAATGAAGGTCTGGAATCCACCCGTTTTGTCCTGCAATTGACGGAGGCGTTCCATATGATCAACACGATGCCAAAACTCTTCAATATGACCATAAAGCATGGTCGCATTGGTATTCATACCTAATTTATGCGCTTGCTCATGGATATCCAACCATTGCTCGGCTGTACATTTATCATGAGCAATCTTTTCTCTTACCTCGGGATGGAATATTTCCGCCCCGCCACCTGGCATGGAATCCAACCCACAGGATTGCAGGTATTTCATACCCTCATAATGGCTTAATTTCGCCTTTTTGAAGATATAGTAATATTCTACCGGTGTTAATCCTTTTATATGTAAGTCTGGACGATGTTCCTTGCAACGCTTAAAGAATTCGGCATAGAATTCCAGGTTCTGTTTCGGAACAACACCACCAGTAATATGTACTTCAGTAACTGGTTCATTGTCATATTTCTTCACAATGTCCATCATCCCGTCTACATCCATTTCCCAACCATCATCACGGTTCTTAATCATCCTGGAATAAGAACAGAATTTACAATCATAAACACATACATTAGTAGGTTCGATATGAAAGTTACGGTTGAAATAGGTGATATCGCCATGCTTTTTCTCGCGGATATAATTGGCCAAAACGCCCAAATATCCCAATTCAGCATGTTCGTATAAATAGACGCCTTCATCAAAGGTAATTCGCTCTTCATTGAGCACCTTCTGAGCAATCTGTTTTAGTTCGTGTGATATGTTCTTATCGTTTAATAAAAACGCTAATTTTTGTGTTGTTTCCATGACGCTCTCCTAATATACAAAGTTATGAAAACTAGCTTTAAATGGCTAATCCCTTAAGCGCTTATCCCTCAGCGAATTGCTGCATATCGATCAATCGCTTGTATAGACCATTCTTCCCAATGAGCTCCATATGTGACCCAACCTCCACGATTCGACCATCTTCCAACACCACAATTTTGTCCGCATTCTGAATCGTACTTAAACGATGGGCAATCACTACCGTGGTTCTATTTTCCATCAGTTTATAAAGAGATTCCTGTACCAGACGTTCAGATTCGGTATCCAAAGCAGATGTAGCCTCATCCAACAACATAATTGGAGGATTTTTAAGTACTGCCCTCGCGATACAGATTCTTTGGCGTTGCCCACCTGATAATTTCGAGCCCCTGTCTCCAATATTCGTGAGGTAACCCAATTCTGTACCCATAATAAATTCATGGGCATTAGCTATTTTGGCCGCTTGAATCACTTGCTCCTTGGTTGCCGATTCATTAGCAAAAGCGATATTGTTAAAGATCGTGTCGTTAAAAAGGATGGACTCCTGGTTGACAACCCCAATCAATTGCCTCAAGGATTCCTGATCCAAATCACGCAAATCCTGACCATCAATCTTTACGGTTCCTGAAGTAGGATCCATAAACCTTGGGATTAAATCCACCAAAGTCGACTTACCCCCACCGGATGGTCCTACAAGAGCTAAGGTTTGACCCTTTTGAATATCAAGATTGATATCTTTTAGAACTTGGTTCTCTTCGTAAGCGAATCCAACCTGTTCAAATTTTATACTATTTTCAAAAGAATGAATCACTTTTGCATCAGGTTTATCAGCAACTTGGTTCTTCTCATCGATCAACTGCAACACCCGTTCTCCAGCGGCAATACCGTTGTGGATGTTGGTAAAAGCATCCGTCAATGCTTTTGCTGGACGCATGATCTGTGAAAAAATCCCTATATACGTAATAAACCCAGCAGCTGAAAGATCGCCTTGTCCGGTCAGAACCAAACTACCGCCATATAAAAGAATAATAGCAACCATACAAACGCCTAGCAGCTCGGAAACAGGGGAGCCCATTTGTTGTCTTCTGACCATCCTTCTGTTCACCTTGGCATAGTTATCATTCTCATTATTGAATTTATTTTTGATGTATCCCGCAGCATTAAATGATTTGATGATCTTAATACCTGAAAGGGATTCTTCCAAGTAAGTGATCATATTCGCATAGGTACGCTGACCTTCTTGCGCTTGCTGTTTTAGCGTTTTAACAATCCTAGAGATGAAAAATGCGGAAACCGGAATAACCAATAAAGAAAACAAGGTCAATTTCACCGAAAGCATAAATAGGGCAACCAAGTAAGCGATCAATTGCAGGGGCTCCTTGAACACCACTTGAAGAGTTCCGGTTACCGAAAATTGCACAACCTGCACATCGGAGGCCACTTTAGAGATGATATCCCCCTTCCTTTGGTTGGTAAAATAGCCCAAGTGTAAGTTCATGACATTATCGAAAACCGACTTTCGAAGGTTCAATAAGGTATGAATCCGTAGATTCTCCATGATCCTTTGGGAAAGGTACCTAAATAGATTACTGATGAAAACAGATATTACGATGACCACACAGGTATATTTCAAAGCTCCATATGCACCATAATTGATATACAAGTAATTCGCATAGTAGTTAAAATAGTCCAATAAGTTTAATCCCTTCGGCATGACCATAGCCTCCGGTACGGTATCTTGAGAATTAAAAAGGATTTGCAGCAAGGGCGCCAATAGAGCAAGGTTTAAGGTACTGAACACCACCATTATCAATGTACATATGATATATGGGATGGCATATTTCTCTATTGGTTTGGCAAACGAAAGTAGTCTAAAATATGTTTTCATTTAAAAAACTAAGATTACAAATGTACTAATTTTTGCAACCTTACTTGATTTTACCATCCTTTCGTTCAAAAATGTTGCATTCTGCTGTCAAATAAAATAAAGACCACCTGGAAAAATGATTTTAATATTCATAATACATGTAGTTTTCTTTGGTCAGAATATCAATAGGCATATATTGCACATTATTAACTTTTCGCTTGGCAATAAAATGCTCATATAAAGCTACAAATGCCCGATATCCTTGTTCGATAGGCTTTTGGCAAATCAGAAAATCGATATGACCAGATTTTAAGTATTCAATATTCTGAATGGTATAATTGTACCCCACCAGCTTTACATTCTTCAATTTATGCTTACGGATATATTCAGCTACTAAGTGAACCCGTCCATTCGTAACAAAAATCAATCGCACATCCCTTTTCTTTAATAATTTATCCAACTCATAATTCAGGATTTCCGCATTATCAGATTCTAGGCTGATATTGGTGATATTAATCTTTTTAAAGGTTTCCAGCATGAAATCCTTAAACCCCTCATATCGCTTTTCCAGGTGTTCTGCAGAATCTACATTTTTGGCAATATTTATAACCAGGACATTATCCTTTTCCTCTAATAGATATTGGCAAATATTACCCACTACCCTACCTGATTGATAAAGATCAGCACCAATATAGCTTAATGCTCGAGCAGCAGGGATATTAGTTTCGATAAAAACATACTGTACTCTATTTTCTAAACATTTGATAGCGAAATCCATAGATTCCTTTAAAAAGATGGGGGCAAGAATGATTCCATCTACCGGCTGCTCAAAGATCACATCGTACATTTCCACAAAATTCTTACGATCCTCTTTATCGAATAAATAATAGCTCAATTCCACCCCAAACTCACCAAATTCAGAATAAGCGGATTCAATTCCGGTGATCGGAGCCTTCCAATATCCAGCTTTATTATGGTCATTCGGAATCAGGATGCCAAACTTGTACACCCTTTTGGAGGCCAATCGCTTTGCCAGGATATTGGGCTTATAATCCATCTCTTTAATAATATTCAAAATCTTCTCTTTCGTTTTCTGAGCTACACCCAAACGGTTATGTAATACTCTATCCACCGTCGCAATCGACACATCGGCGCGTCGAGCAATTTCTTTTACTCCTGACAGTTCTGTAATCTTCATATAATCCTTTAGAATTGAAATGTTTTTAATTATAAATCTAATTTAATAATTAAAATTGTATATCAATAGTACACTTATTAATTTAACACTTACATTACGGTTAATAGAAATTAAATTTTCCGTTTTTCGTGTTTTTCCATCTATTATAAGTTATTGATTATTTCTCAATAATCACATTGATTAGAATGAAAATTCAGCTATTCCTAGGTGAAAATGGCCAAATAAGCGTGATTAGAATAGTTTAAATACCATTTTAGAGTAAATGACAGCAATTCAAACCTTAAAATTATTGCAATGAAAATTCAAAGGATAAGAGTAAAATTTGGTCAAAAACAACCAATACTTTATTAATTTTTTACTATTAGTAAATTTTAACCTCAAAACACCTCAATGTAATATTTAAGATTCTCGAAAATTCCATTTATAGCATCGGAAGATTATATTCTTTAAGAATATTGAAGTAAACACGGGAACTTTTTATAATTTTAACGCCAAATAAGGAATAATGGAAATTGAAGTAGCAAAACGACTTCAACTTACGGAAGAATATTACTTTTCGAAGAAGTTGAGAGAGATCGATGAAATGAACAAGAACGGTGCCCAGGTCATCAACTTAGGTATCGGAAGTCCGGACCTACCTCCACATCCAGAAGTGATCAAAACCCTTCAGGAGCAGGCCGCATTACCAAACACACATGGCTATCAAAGTTACAAAGGCATCCCTGTCCTAAGACAAGCCATGGCTGATTGGTATCGTCGATATTATCAAGTTGAGCTAAATCCAAATACCGAAATCCTTCCGTTGATCGGATCTAAGGAAGGGATTGTCCATATCTGTATGACCTATCTTCAAGAAGGTGATAAGGCATTGATCCCCAATCCTGGTTACCCTGCGTATGCCAGTGCAGTACGTATTTCCGGAGCAACCATCGTACCTTACGAACTATCCGCTGATAATAATTGGCTGCCTGATCTGGAAGAATTGGAACAATCGGATCTGCAAGATGTAAAACTGATGTGGATCAATTACCCACACATGCCAACAGGAACCTTAGCAAACAGCAATTTTTTCGAAAGAATCATTGCTTTTGGTAAAAAGCACAACATCCTGATCTGCCATGATAATCCTTACAGTTTCATCCTTAATGAACATCCACAGAGTATCATGGCAGTGGAAGGCGCGATGGAAACAGCCATCGAGCTCAATTCCTTGAGCAAATCCTCTAATATGGCCGGATGGCGAATCGGTATGTTGATCGCCAATGAACAGCGCATTGGAGAAATCCTGCGTTTCAAGAGCAATATGGATTCAGGAACGTTCTATCCATTACAGATGGCTGCTGCAAAAGCCCTGAGCTTAGATAAATCATGGTACACCCAACTTAACGAAGAATATAAGCTGCGAAGGGTTAAAGTATTCGAACTAATGGATTTATTGAATTGCAAATACGACCCAAATCAAGTAGGTTTGTTTGTTTGGGCGAAAATACCAGCAACTTATCAGGATTCTTATCAATTGGCAGATGATATCCTTTATAAAGCCCATGTTTTTATAACACCTGGAGGCATCTTCGGATCTGCCGGAGAACAATATATCCGTATCAGCTTATGTGCACAAACAGCTGTTTACGAATTGGCAATTAATCGAATAAAAGAATCTTTAGGATTATAAATAATGAATATAGCAATTGTCGGAGTTGGTCTAATTGGAGGTTCAATAGGCATCCGACTAAAAGAAACCCAGTTTTGCGAAAACCTCATCGGGGTAGATAAAAGCGAAACCAATCAGAAAAAAGCATTACAATTAGCGCTGGTGGATGAATTCCGATCGTTGGAAGATGCATTAGCTAATTGTAAAGTCATCATATTGACCATTCCTGTGGATGCCATCATGGTGCTCCTCCCCCAGATTTTGGATAAGGTGACGGATCAGGTTATCATTGATATGGGCTCCACGAAGACCAATATCCTGAATCTGATCAGTGATCATCCGAAACGCGGCCGTTATGTAGCAGCACACCCAATGGCCGGAACGGAATATTCCGGTCCAGAAGCGGCCATTCCAAATCTGTTCAAGGATAAGATGATGGTCTATGTGGAGGCTTTTAAATCGGATGAAGATGCCTTTGAACTGGCAGACAGCATTACGGAACAATTGGAGATGAAAACATCGTTCATGACAGCCGATGAGCATGATATGCATACGGCCTATGTATCCCATATCTCCCATTTGACTTCCTTTGCTTTAGCCTTGACCGTTCTGGAAAAAGAAAAATCCCAAGGAAGAATCTTTGAATTGGCAGGTTCAGGTTTTCAATCTACCGTACGTTTGGCCAAATCTTCTCCCGAGATGTGGACTCCCATTTTTAAACAGAACCGCAGCAATGTGCTGGAGGTACTGGAGGAGCACATCAAACAACTGCAGCATATCTATGATAAAATTGAAAGCGAGGATTATGATGCTGTGCATAAATGGATCAAGAAATCAAATAAAATCAAACGCATAATCAAATAGTTTTATGTTGGAAAGAAAGACTTTAAGCAATGATTTAGTCAAATTGATCCCGCTGATCAAAGAAGATTTCGAATGGCTATACGCAGCAGCATCTGACCCCGAAATTTGGGAACAACATCCTGATAATATGCGCTATACCCCTCTTGGGTTCACGAAATACTTTCAAAAGCTTCTACAGAATGATATTGCCTATCTCATTGTGGATAATGAGACAGAACGTGTGATAGGCGGAACTTCCTTTTACGATTATAACGCGGACCAAAAATCGGTTGCCATCGGTTATACGTTCTTAGCGAAAAACTATTGGGGTGGTAAATACAACCAATCCATTAAACAATTGATGATGAATTTTGCTTTTGAAACATTAGATGAAGTATTTTTCCATGTCAGAAAAGGAAATCTCCGATCTCAAAAAGCCTTGGAAAAAATCAATGCCCAATTTGTCAGGGAATATCCTGCACCAGATCATTCAGGAATTCAACTGGTATATTCCATAAAAAAATAAAAAAAGGGGCAATGACTAAAACATTGCCCCTTTTTTATATCCTTCGAATTTAATTATCCGTTGCTCCTTACCATCAACACCATCAACATCAAACTAAGCACAAATCGTTCCTCATCCACCTCTTTATCCGTGATTTTCACGACTGAGAACTTTCTGCCGAAAAAAGAAGCTTCCTTACGGATCTCAAACATGGGTTCATCCAGATCATTCCGCAAGATATAGGAAGGATTAAAAATATACCCGGATAACATGCCGATTATTGGCAGCTCACCGAAAAGCCCGTCCCAGAACTTTGTCCAAGGATTTTTTTCTTTAATGGTATGATCATGTACATCTTCTGCATCCATCAGATTGAAGGTGGATCTCCATAAGGATCTAATCGTTTTACGCCTAGCTTTTCCCACCACTTTACCTTCTGCATTCTTGATGGTAAATGTCTGTTGAAAATCAATTAATTTATTGGAGATAAGTTCATAGACCAATTCCGATTTTGATTCATCGCGATAAACCATGATATGGTCCCGCCAAGAGAAAATCTTTTCCCTTACGTAGAAAATAGTTCTGCCTTCGGCATCTTTTGCCACAAAATCATTGGCAAAACTGGTTACTTTAAATTGAAAATGTAAAGGATATTTTAGATCTTTCATAAATAAGTTTAAGATCTAAAAATAATAATTTTTTATAAAGGATTTATGGAAGCAACGTATTAATATTTCCACTTCAAACGGTCAAACACTTTAGACCATAACCAAATCGGACCAATCGTTAAAAGTTGGACAAAATTACCTTTACCACTCTTTTTTGAAACAAGGAATAAGCCTATCAAACCAATCAAAGCAAGGATACTACATACCAAAACCACTGTCGGTCCACCATCTCTTTCCACATATTCCAATTGGACAATGAAGAAACTCATGATACCAATGCAGAACAAAACAACATAAGATAAGGTGGGCGCCAATTTCAGGTAGCAATAGATGACAATGGCAATGAAAAATGATCCCCAGTTCAAGAAGGTATGGGCATTCATTTTAACCAAAAAAGCAAGTTGTGGAAATGGAATCATCCAGATCAACCCCATAATCCCGAAAAATGACAAGGATAAAAACAAGGCTATGAAACCTAAATTGGATGTACCATATGCCTGATCCAGTTCATAAAAATGCTTTTCAACCGGTCTTGAAAATTTAGGTTTTTGCAAAGTCTTTTTATCCTTTTTGTTCATAGCGCAAAGGTAAGGATTATTGCCTGTTTTTGCTATCCTTATAGGCATAATAAAACAATACCGGTAGTACTGCAAAGGACAACAGCAAACAGATCAACAGTCCACCTACGATCATAATAGCAAGTGGCTTCTGGATTTCAGACCCCATTCCCGTAGACATGGCGGCAGGTAATAGACCTACAGCACCCATTAAAGCAATCATCACAATGGAACGGATCCTACTTTTTACCCCTTCTTGAATCGCCTCCATCAGCTTCATTTTCTTCATGTTTTCCCTCATGACCGCAATCAGAATAATACCGTTGATGGTATTCACACCGAACAGGATGATGAGCCCAATACCAGCTGAAATACCAAAAACAGTCCCCGTTGCCCATAAGGATAGAAAACCACCAATAAAAGCAAATGGAATAGTGGTTGCAGCGATAATGGTATCTTTCATGTTGCCGAAATTACTGTACAACAGCAGTAAGATCAAGGCCAATGAAATCGGAATAACCGTCATCAATTGTTTCGTTGCCCGTTCTTTACTCTCAAATTCCCCTGCCCATTCCATATAATTCTCTTTGGGCAGCTTCACCTCTTTATCAACCAATGCCCTGGCTTCCTCGATCGTACTTCCCAAATCTCTCCCCGCAATACTGAATCCAACGCCTATGTACCGGCTATTCCCTTCTCTATAGATAAAAGCAGGACCAGTAACATAGCCAATGGTAGCCAATTCCTGCAAAGGAACACTTTGCCCACTACTTGTAGGAATCAGGATATTGCCAATTTTTTGCGGCGTATCCCGATATTCCTTGCTGAAACGCAATACCACATCAAACTGCCTATCCTTTTCATAAAATTTGGTCACCGCCTGACCACCGATGGTCATGGAAACTACCGCTTGCACATCCGAGGTAAACACACCATATTTAGCCATTTTAGAATCATGCAATTGTATCCTCAATTCCGGAAGACCAATATTTTTGTAAACATTGATATCCGTGACGCCTCGAACCTTGCCGATCTGCTCCGCCACCTGCGTAGCATAATCCTCCAAACGATAGAGGTCATCTCCAAAAATCTTGATCACCAATGAACTCTTCACTCCTGCAACATATTCCTCCACATTATCCTGTATCGGCTGACTAAATCCGAAGGTAATACCTGGATATACATTCAACAGATCCCGTAGTTCCTGAATAATATCTTCTTTTGAAACGTTACGGGCCCAATCTTTCGGCTCCTTAAGCTGCACATTGAATTCAATATTGAAGAATCCCGTAGGATCAGTTCCATCATTTGGACGTCCGGTCTGGGTTAAAATAAAATCTATTTCCTTACAACTATCCTGCATCAAAATTTTCATCTCTTTGGTCAGCTTGCTGGATTCATCTAAGCTCACGCTGTTTGGCAAGGTAGCTCGAATATAGATGGCACCTTCGTTCAGCTGAGGAAGGAATTCCGAACCGTAGTTCAGAAATTTCAGTCCACACAAAGTCAGCAGCCCTACAAATAAACTTAGTGTCCATCCTTTGTACTTCATGGATATCCGGTACAAGCCATAAATAGTCCTGTTGAAAAATCGACTGATAAAATTCTCCCGCTCCTTCATCCCTTTAGTAAACAACAATTTACACATGGCCGGCACATAGGTCAGACTGAGTATCAAAGAACCCAATAAGGCATAGCCTAAGGTAAATGCCAAAGGGGTAAACATTTTTCCTTCCACCTTTTGGAAAGAGAAAATTGGCAATAAAGCAACAATAAGAATGAGCAGAGCAAAGAAAATATAGGATGCCACACTTCCAGCGCTTTTTTTGATTATCCCCATTTTGCTCATTTTGGCGAAACGTTCTGGCCCAACCCGATGGGACATGGTAGCCAATGCCACAAAAACAGTTTCCACAATGACTAATGTTCCTTCCAATAATAAGCCGAAGTCCAGGGATCCCGTAGAAATTAAGTTAGCAGGCAGGCCCTGGATCTTCAGCATTATAATTGCAAAAAGAAATGACAATGGAATAACTGATGCCACAATGACCGTGGACCTCCAGTTATACAAAAAGATAAAAACGATCAAAGACACCAATAGAACGCCTTCTACGATATTCTTTGATACGGTTTTTACCGTATTATTGACTAAAACAGTTCGATCAACAATGGTTTCGATCTGAACGTTCGAAGGTAATGTACGGCTATTAAGTTCCTCAATCTTGGTCTTTAGGTGTTGAATAACTTCCGAAGGGTTTTCACCACGCAACATCACGACGATACCTTCTACCACATCATCTTGTTCATTGAAACCCACCTTTCCCAGGCGAGGTTTACCCGAAACAATAACTTCAGCCACATTCTTGATCAGTACCGGAGTTGAACCGTTTAATTTCACTGTGATGTTGCCGATATCCTCCATCTTATCCAATAGACCAACACCACGCACCACGTAGGCTTGATCCCCTTGCTGAATCACATCCCCACCAACATTGATATTGGATTTGGAGACTGCTTCATACACATCCAATGGAGTCAAATCGAACGATTTCAATTCCGTGGGATTGATTTTAATCTCATAGATCTTTTCTTCACCTCCAAAACTGATCACATTGGCCACTCCAGGCACAGCTAACAATTCCCTTTCGATCACCCAATCCTGAATCGCCGTAACCTCCTTTAACGGAAGATCACTTTTGATCATATAACGGAATATTTCCCCGGTTGCACCCGAAGGAGGCTCAATCTCCACTTCGGTCCCTACCGGAAGGTTGACCCCCGAAATCTTATTGGAAACATATTGTTGGGCATAGAAATCATCCACCCCATCTTCAAACTGCACAGTAACCACCGAAAGACCAAAAAGACTGATGGATCGAATAGTTGATTTCTTAGGGATGCTGTTCATTTCCTTGGAAATTGGCAGGGTCACCAATTTCTCCATCTCTTCGGCACTTCTCCCCGGCCATTGGGTGATGATTCTTGCCCTGGTATTCGTTACGTCTGGAAAGGCCTCAATGGCTGTATGCCTTAAGGCATAGATCCCGACGAACAATAATGCCATTGTCGCAAATAAAATAAAAGTGGTATTCCGCAACGAAAACGTCACGATATGTTGCACAAACTTCTTCATTATGGCCTATTGTTTATTTCTTCAAATATCAAAAGAGCATTGCTACTGACCACTTTGGAGCCTTCCGCCAATTTTTCTTTGATATAACTAAAATCTTCATTGCTATAGACCACCTCCACTTGTTTTGCTTCTATATGGCAATCATCATGGTACAATAAAATATAATTGGTATTGTTATTAAACAGCACAGCCTTGTTAGGTATGGCATAGGCTTTATCTCCCGGAATTTGTTTATCAATGATAATATCTGCACTCAAACCAGGCTTAAGGTTCAATTTGGGATTATCCAATACCACCCTGGCTTTCATTACATGTTCATCATCATCGAATACATTGAAAATCTTATCGATCTTCCCATGATAGATCTGATCGGGATAAGCAATACTCTTGACCTTAACCCTATCGCCGACCTGAATATGCCGCAGGTTACTGGCGAAAACATTCACCATTACCCAAACCTGATTTAGATTGGATATGGAAAATAAAGCCTCTGACTCTGCATGAATGGATTGTCCAACATTAATATTTTTCTGGATAACATAACCTGTCCTTGGTGCCAATAATTGGAATGAACCTTCGCCTGCAGCCCTGAACATAGCCAAAGATTGATCGATCCTATCTAATTCTATCCGAGCGGCATCATAGGCATGCTCCAATTCCAGCAATTCCGGTTTGGCCACCAATCCATCAGCCAATAATTGCTTTTTATTAGCTATTTGGTCACGCAAAAGCGATAGTTGACTTTTTTGATATTTCCGTTGTTGGACCAAAGACTGAATTTCCGTCGATTTTATTTCCGCCAAAACCTGGCCTTTAACAACACGGTCTCCCATTTCAAATTTAACGGCACTTACCAGACCTGATAACAGACTTTTGAATACCACCAAATCGTTTTCATTATATTCAATCTTGCCTGGCAAACTAATCTGTTCAATGAGATTCTCTTCAGCAACAGCCTGGATGATAGTTTTTTCTTTTAATGCCTCATTTAAACAATAGCGCTGTTCAATAGGTGCTGCTGTCTGTTTTTCCTCATGCCCAGTTTGGCAACCAAAAATCAGTAGAACGCCAAAAGTGGATAGTATGGTTAATGCTCTCATATATTAATGTCCTGTGCCCATTAAGAAATCTAATTCTTCCAATAAAACCATGTATTCTTCCTCCCAGTCCAAAAGGTCAATCTGGGACTGCCTATAGGATTGGGTAAAATCCAAATATTCCAATAAAGTAATCTGTTGATTGTTCAGCTGATTGCTAAACTTCCTTAATAAGTCTGTAACTGAAGTTTTCGCAGGTTTCCCCATTCCTCCTAGAACTTGCTTTAGGTTGGCGATTTTCTGTAATAAGGACTGGATCTGATGTTCCAATGCCACCCTTTCTGCTTCATACATTCTCTGCGAACTTTGTAGGGCATGTCTGGCACCCTGTATATTTCCTGTATTCCTATTGAATATGGGAATATCCATTTTCAATCCAATGCCTACAAAATTCTGCATAACATTCCCACCTCTTTCATAATTAAGCAGGAAATTCAGGTCAGGAACCCTATTGGATTTTGCTAATGCCAATTCATTTTCCTGAATGGAGATATCCGACTTTTTCAGTCTTAAAGAAAGATTATGTTCTTTAGCTAGGCTAAGGATCTCTTCATTTGACTTTAGGAATATTGATGGCAGTTCCTCCGAAAAATAAACATCTTCTAGTTGCAGATTGGGGATTTGTGTCAATACAGCTATTTGATGAAAATAAGCGATCTCCTCTTCCTTCAAGGCTAAAGCTTCTTTTTGTAAACCGATCAATTCACTATTGATGCGGTAAAAAGAAGCGACAGGGATCAACTGTTTTTCAGATTGCTTCGCATAGATTTCCTTTAATTCCGAATATGCAGCAATACTTTCTGCTAAGATGGTCGATTGTTTCTTGGTATAGAAAAGCTGTTTGTAATTTTTCCGCAACTCCGATCTTAGGCTTAACAGCAATGCTTCAACTTCCAGTTCTTGATTCAGCTTTTCACTTTCCCTCACTTTTACGCGCTTTCTTCTTTTTGAGGCGGTTTCGATCAATTGCTCCAATTCAAGGGCAAATTGTTGGTTTCTGCCGAAATTACCGATCAATAAAGGTTGCTTTTCAAAAGTAGAATTGGTCCATAGATTAACATTGTCTATGGTTAGTGATGGATTGCTCCAAAGTCGCTCTTGTATGATGGCAGCCTCTGCCCTATCAATTTCATACCTTTCGGCCAATAGTAATAGATTGTTTTCCAGAAATGCTTTTTCCAATGCCTCCAGGGTATAGGTCTGTGCCCAGAGGCTTTGAAAACAGCAGTAGAAAAGAGAAATTAAAAATACTTTCTTCACCTTTTTTGTTTTCTGCAAACTTATCGCTTGCAGATTAAGGCGATTTTGGGTTTACATTAGAAATCCATTAGAATTTCAGAAATACCTGTGTACCAATTCGGTTACTCCAAATCTGCATCTGTATGTGATGTAAAGAAAATATAATATTGGCCATGGAAAGTCCAATGCCCTTACCGTTATAGGTTTTGGTGTTGGATGCCCGAAAAAAGTTCTGCTTTACCTGTTCAAGATCCGCCTGAGGTATCCCTATGCCCTGATCGATGATCCAGATCTGTAGTCTTCCCTCATCCTTCCGAAACATCACATGAATAGGTTTATTATCCGAATACTTGATGGCGTTTTCCAGGAGGTTGTTGATGGCGAGGGCGAGTAATTTGTCATTGCCTTCCCATTGTAATACGTTAGGATCCTGCACATGCATTTCTACCGTTATCTTCGCTTTATGGTAAAGAATGGCATTCTCTATAACCTGCCAAACGATTTCATCCATCCGGACCTGTTTGAATTCAAAGCTCGTTTTAGCACCTGACAAGAGCATCATATGTTCCAAGGTTTCTTGTAGGTCATTGGTCAACATTTTCAATTGATGGATGGCTTCGGCATATTCTTCCGTTGAACGATCGCGTTGATTGGTCACTTCCAGGGTTCCTAAAATAGCCGTGATCGGAGTACGTAATTCATGCGATACATAATCTATAAAATTCTTCTGTACATTGAAGGTTTGAGCAATGCGATCTACAAAATGGTTATAGGTATCCACCAGATCATTGATTTCTGAATAGGATTTCTCCAATTTAATGGGCTGATCAAAATTCTTGGTATCCCTTTCCTTGATCTGATTAATGATATTGATGATAGGCTGATAGGCAATATGCCCTAAATACCTGGGAAAAAAGAAAATGATGACCAATCCAAGCAGAAATGCGATTAAAAGGATCCGTAGTAAAGAATGCATCTGTTCATTGAATTCCGTTTTGGCTTTTCTGGCCAATACCACAAAATCACCTTCGTTATCGTGGTAATAGATTGCATGATAAAAATAAGATTCCGTATTGAAATCCCCTTTTCCATTGGATTTAACCTGATCCAAGAACCAAGGCTGTATATCGGTAAGTGAGACCATATCTCCAGCTGATTTAATGTTCAAGCTATCAAACACGGCGATATCCTTTCTTGAAATCGTCCTTTGCATCTGGCGCTGAATATTTTCATGTTCTAGTATACTCAATTCATCCTGCTCTAAATAATAGATAGCGGCCAATAAGGTTTTATTTTCCAACGAATGCTCCTCCATTTTTTCCATCTGAAAATAGTAGGCAAAATAGACCGATACCGAGAGTAACAAAGAAACGATCGAAAATATACTGATAGAATAAAGAGATAATCTATGTTTCAGTTTCATAGCTCATATTTGAACATATACCCAACGCCTTTTACGGTATAAATGAATTTCTGCGAACCAATTTCAATCTTATTACGTAGATAGGAAATATATACGTCCACCACATTGGTATGATTGTCAAACGTTATTCCCCAGACTGCATTCAATATCTGCATCCTGGCAACTGTTTTATTCCTATTCTCAACCAGATAGATCAACAGTTTATATTCTTTAGGTGAAAGATCAATCTGTTTGCCTTGCAGGTTGACTTGGTATTGTTCTGTATCGATGCTGAGACTACCAAATTCGAGAATAGGATTTTTAACCTTCTCATGGTATTGGGTCTGCCTTCTTCTGCTCAAGGCATTAATCCGTGACAAAAGCTCATCAAAGTGAAAAGGTTTAGTCAGGTAATCATCAGCACCATAATCCAGTGAGGCCACTTTGTCCTGAACCGTATTGAGCGCACTCAACATCAAAACAGGCGTATAATTATCCTTATATCGTAAGGTCTGAACAAATTGAATTCCATCCATTCCCGGCAGCATCACATCTAAAATGATAATGTCCAAGGGTAGATCCAGGTAATTACCATTGATCACATCTTCCGCGCTTTTACATAAAGAAACCATATACCCACATTCTTCCAAGCCCTTAATCAGGAAAGAACTTATCCGATGGTCATCTTCCACCAACAATATATGCATAAACTAATATTTTCTGTAAAATTAGAAATATTAATACATAATTTAAAAAAGAACTTATATTCTAATCAAACTTTAATGTTGAATCAAAATAAATTAAACAAAAAAAGGCTTATCGATTGATAAGCCTTTTTAAGATATTTTTGAATTAATTATTTCGCGTAGGAAACAGAACGTGTTTCACGAATTACTGTTACTTTAATCTGTCCTGGATAGGTCATTTCTGTTTGGATGCGGTTCGAAAGATCAGCCGCCAAAATCTCTGCTTGGGCATCGGATACTTTCTCACTTTCCACTACAACACGTAATTCACGACCAGCCTGGATAGCAAAGGTCTTTTCAACTCCAGGATAAGATAAAGCTAAATCTTCCAATTCCTTCAATCGTTTGATATAGCTTTCCACTACTTCACGTCGTGCACCTGGGCGAGCACCGGAAATAGCATCACATGCCTGTACGATTGGAGAGATCATCGATGTCATTTCGATTTCATCGTGGTGCGCTCCGATGGCGTTACATACATCAGGATGCTCCTTATATTTCTCTGCCAACTGCATACCTAAAATCGCGTGAGGCAATTCTGGATTATCATCGGGCACTTTACCAATATCATGTAATAGACCAGCACGTTTTGCATGTTTCACATTCAATCCAAGCTCTGACGCCATTGTTGCCGCAAAGTTTGCCACCTCACGGGAGTGCTGCAATAGGTTCTGTCCGTAAGAAGATCTATAACGCATTCTTCCAACCATACGGATCAATTCTGGGTGAAGACCATGAATACCTAAATCGATCACGGTACGCTCACCAATCTCCACAATTTCATCTTCGATCTGTGTTCTGGTTTTTGCAACCACCTCTTCGATACGAGCTGGGTGGATACGACCATCCGTAACCAAACGGTGTAGGGATAATCTCGCAATCTCACGACGTACAGGATCAAATCCGGAAAGGATAATCGCCTCAGGCGTATCATCAACGATGATCTCCACACCTGTTGCTGCTTCTAGTGCACGGATGTTTCTTCCCTCACGGCCAATGATACGACCTTTGATCTCATCGTTTTCAATATTGAAGATCGATACGGTATTTTCGATTGCTGCTTCGGTTGCTGTCCGTTGGATGGTTTGGATAACCACTTTTTTAGCTTCTTTAGACGCTGTTAATTTCGCCTCATCCACAATATCCTTGATCTGAATGATCGCTTGGGACCTTGCTTCTTCTCTTAGGGAAGTAACCAATTGCTCCTTGGCTTCATCCGCTGAAAGACCTGCAATGGTTTCCAATTGCTTGATGTGTTGACCTTTCAATAGTTCAACCTCTTCCTTTTTCTTTTCGTTCAGCTCGACCAATTGATCTAGCTTCTTAGCTTTACCGTCCAGATCCTGTTTCTCGCGGTTCAAGTTCTCCAATTTCTGGTTCAGGGATTGTTCCTTCTGACGGATGGTATTCTCTTTTTGAGCAACAGTATTATTACGTTGACTTACTTCTTTTTCATGCTCAGCTTTCAATTGAAGGAATTTCTCCTTAGCTTCCAATTGACGCTGTTTCTTGACATGTTCTGCCTGCTGTTCTGCATCCTTAATAATCTGTGCAGCCTTTTCCTGCGCCGATTGTTCCTGCTTCTTGAACAACATCTGTAATAGATATCGTCCAATAAAAACACCCACAACCAGTGCAATTATTATTGATATAGTAGTTGATATCTCCATTTTTATTGATTTATATGTTAATGTAATAGCAATTATTTTCCAAAAAAAAACCGCAATTAAATTAATCAGGTACCATGTATTATTAAACTTCGATTACACATGATTTGAGCGTATGATCATGACCTAGATGGCTTTCGCAAAATGGCCTACATCTTTGTAATTGCTCGTGATATTGAAGCGTTAAGTTTAAAATAGTGACAACCCGAATTTAATTGCGGCAAATTCGTCGTTAGAAGCTCTAATGTATAAGAACGCAAACGTTATTTCTTAAAGAAATCTGTCAATAGGTTATCCAATTCGTGAATGCTGCGTTCCAAACCAACATCTTGGCTCGTAGCGCTCTTTTCAGCTTTGATCATCCCTGTAGCATACTGGAGTACACACATGGACAAAAGGTCTTGCTTATCACGAACTGCATAATTATCCTGCAGTTCCTTTATTTTTTCGTTTATTAATTTCGCTGCATGACGAATAACCTCTTCCTCTTCCGTGTCAACACGTAAAGGGTATACTCGATCAGCGATATTTATTTTTATGGAAATTTCTCCCATGTTTTTTTGAGCTTAATAACGTTATAAATCTTTCCTAACCCTACTTATCCTACTTCAAAAGACTTATACATTTGTCTATTTCTCGCACAAAATCGTTAATTTTTTGTTTTGTGTCAAGTATTTTTTCATTTATTGCGGCTTTATCCACGTCCGAATTCTCCAAGGATTTGGCAACTGTCAGAGCTTTAACCTTTTCCTCCAGCTGTTTAACCTTTTCAGAACTCGTCTCGAAGGCTACCTGCAATGATTGAACTTCCAGTTTTAATAGATCGTTTTCCTCTTGCAGGGCTTCACTTAATTGAATAAGGTTTTTCGTTTTCTCAACGATAATATTCATTTGTGAAGATAAAGACGCCATAGTATTTCGCAATTATATGTTGAATTAACGCACTGATGCGCCAACCTCTTTCTCAAAGTTAATAATTAATTTTTGAATTATGCCATCAATCTGTTTATCGGTTAACGTTTTCTCCTCATCCTGAAGCACAAAACTTAACGCGTAAGACTTCTTACCCTCAGGTAATTTATCCCCTTTGTACACATCGAAGATCTGAACCTCTTTTAACAATTTACGTTCAGTTTTATTCGCAATTAAACGTAATTGGTCAAAAGTGACTTGATCATCCAATAAAAGGGCTAAATCTCTACGCACAGATGGGAATTTCGATACCTCCTTATAGGTAATCCGATTTTTCTTGATCACCTTCAACAGCAGATCCCAATCAAATTGGGCGAAATAGATAGGTCCACTCACATCAGCCTTTTTCAGGTTCGCTTTTGATACCGACCCGAAGGATACCAATACCTTCTCACCTTTTCTATAACTCAAACCAAAATCAAAATAGTTTCCGGCATATTCTTCTACACGAATCCCTTCCACCTTTAAGCGCTTGATGATGCCATCTACAGCTGCTTTGATGTCGTAGAAACTAACGTTTGATCCTGCATTGTTCCATTGTTCCGCGTCTTTTCTTCCGGCAATAGCCAACCCGAACAATTGTTTCTCTACATATTGTCCATCCAAAAGGTTATAGGAACGTCCGTATTCGAAAACTTTCAAGTCTCCGTTTTTCCGATTCTGGTTATACCCTACCGCAGTCAATGCCGAGAACAATAGGTTCTGACGCATTACATCCAAATCCGAACTCAAGGGGTTCAACAGATGAACTGCTGTTGCATCATCTTCCAAATAATCGGACTTGGTTAAAGAATTGCTCAAGATTTCGCGGTATCCATTTCCGATAAGGAAATCAGCAACCTGATTCAATAGCACTTCTTTATCCGGTTTCTCCGAAGTATTCAGCGAAGCTTTGATCTGCGATTTTAATTCAATATTGTTATATCCATAGATACGTAAAACTTCTTCTACCACATCGATTTCACGGGTAACATCAACTTTAAATGCTGGAACCAATACATCAAAACCTTCCGATGTTTCATTCTTTGTTTCGATCCCTAAACTCGTAATGATGGATTTGATCTCTTCTGCAGGAATATCCTTTCCAATCACGCGTTGCACACGACGGTAATTCACCGCGAATTCAAATGGTTTTATAGGCTCAGGGTAAATATCTACAACGGAAGAAGAAACTGTTCCGCCTGCTACCTCAGCGATCAATATGGCCGCTTTTTTCAATGCTTCTACAGTAATATCCGGATTTGTACCACGCTCAAAACGGAAAGATGAATCTGTTTTAAGACTATGGCGTTTAGAAGTTTTACGAACGCTTACGGGGTTAAAATAGGCTGATTCCAAGAAGATGGAAGTCGTGCCTTCCGTTACTCCGGAATGCTCACCACCAAACACCCCTGCAATACACATCGGTTTTTCCGCATCAGCGATCACAAGATCTTCTGCAGCTAATTTACGCTCTACGCCATCTAAAGTTTTGAATAATTCACCTTCAACAGCTCTTCGGACAACCACTTTATTTCCAGCTATTTTATCCGCATCGAATGCATGTAATGGTTGACCTAAATCATGAAGGATATAATTCGTCACATCTACAATATTATTGATGGAACGAACGCCTATAGCCTGTAGTTTTGTCCTTAACCATTCTGGAGACTCTCCTACTTTGATATTACTGATATTGACACCGGAATATCTTGGTGCGTCCTCCGTAGACAAGACTTCCACTAGGGTTCCTGTTGCATCTGAAGATTGAAAATCCGAAGTATCCACTGGCTTGGTAGACGATCTGAAGTAAGCCGCCAAATCCCTGGCAACTCCTAGATGAGAAGCCGCATCGGCACGGTTCGGTGTCAATCCGATCTCATAACAATAATCGTCCTCCATGTTGAAATAGGTCTTCACTAAACTACCTACTTCTGCATGTTCATCCAGCTCTACAATACCCGCATGAGAAATACCTAAACCAATCTCATCCTCACCACATAACATGCCTTCCGAAACTTCGCCACGGATCTTAGATTTCGTGATTTTGAAAGGTTCTCCGTTGGTCGGATGACAGGTGGTTCCTACCGTAGCAACAATTACCTTCAAACCTTTACGCACATTTGGCGCGCCGCAAACGATGTGCAACAGCTCTTCTGCACCGACATTTACCGTGGTAACCCTCAATTTATCTGCATTGGGATGTTGTTCACAAGTAATTACTTCGCCCACAACCAATCCTTCCAAACCACCTGGAATACTTTGCTCCACTTCTAACAGTTCCACCTCAAGACCAATATCAGTAAGAATAAGGGATAACTCCTCTGGAGTTTTATTTATATCTATAAAGTTTTTTAACCAATTATATGAAATTCTCATATGTTCTTTTTTTCGAATTACAAAGATAGAAATTATGACCGAATTACCTATCTAAACCACATAATCGAACCAAATGATGGTAGCCAATTCCAAAATATTCCTGAATCGATTTTAACTTCTCTCGTATTTGTGTTTGTTTATTGGGGTTTACCTCTTTTTTCAAGCCTACGATCATCACATTTTTAGGCGTATGCTGATCGGAAATGAATTGCATGACCCTGGTTTCATAGCCATAATATTCCAATACCAGGGCTCGAATGCTATCGGTCAACATTTCCGCATGTCTCTCCAAAAATATCCCATATTTCAACATAAAATCAAGTTCATTTTTTGCCTTGAACTTTTCCAATTCTCTACGAACTTGTTTATGACAACATGGAGCAACAACAATCAAAGCCGATTCATCCTGCAGGCCCTTATAAATGGCATCATCTGTAGCCGTATCACAGGCATGCAACGCAATCAAAACATCAACCTTCTCTTCGGGTTTATAATTCTCAATCGTTCCTTGAACGAAATGAAGGTCATCAAAAGCACTGTCCTTAGCGACCTGATTGCAGAATTCTACCAGATCTTCACGGAATTCCACCCCATTTACCAGCACATCCTGCTGCAGACTGGATTTTAAATAATCATAAAGCGCGAAAGTCAAATAGCCCTTACCCGCACCCATATCTACGATGTTAAGCTTTTTATCTTTGGGTAATTCTGCCAAGGAAGAACTTAGTATTTCGATATAATGGTTGATCTGTTTCCATTTGTCCTGCGCACTTTTATAGACTTTAGCTGAAGCATCAGTTAAGTTGAGCGATTGAAGGTATGGCTTGGAAAGATCAGTAATTTTTCTTTCCTTCTGCTTATCGTGCAATAGATTTACAAAGGTCTCTTCTTTCACGTTTTCTCTCCTCTCCATCCAATCCCCTTTCTTATTCCTTTGGAAATGGAGGATTTCATTTGTCCTTTGCAGACTGATATTCCGGAAGCCTTTAAATTCGGTGAGATTTAAAATGGTTGCTAAAGCATCGGAAGAATTAAAGTTCTTTGTGACATCCTTCGTTTTATAACGGTAAACAAAAGACAGCATCAGTTCCCGTTTGATCAGGACCAATTTAATATAAACGTTCTTCAGTTCGCTTTCCGGACCTTTATAGTTTGATAAGGTTAGTTTCTGTAAATCCTGTTTTTTTATCCCTTCATCAAATGAGGAGATAAAATGGTCGAATGGGCTCATATAAATGTATTAAGTCCCAAAGATAGTTATAGCATTTTTAACAATAAAATGAATGATTATAAGTAGGCAAAGGTTGTGGGATTAGCTATCTTTGGGATATGCAGAATCCACAGATAAAAGCGGTCTTTTTTGATATAGACGGCACATTGATTAGCTTCAAAACCCATGAAGTACCTAAGTCTACCATTGAAGCCATTAAAGAGTTGCAAGATAAAGGGATCAAGGCCATTCTGGCAACTGGAAGGTCCATCAATAGTATTGAACATGTAAAACATCTTGATTTTGATGGTTATATCACCTTCAATGGAGGGTATTGTTTAACGAAGGATTTGGAGGTATTGTACAGGGAGCCCATTGATGCGAGAGATATTGAATCGGTATTGGCCTATGCAAAGGAAAAGGCTTTGAGTTTTTCTTTCATGTCGGAAAGAGAGATAACCATACATGATGTTACGCCGGAAATTGCGGGGATGTATGCTCATTTGAATTTACCAGTTCCGAAATTGGTGGATATGGAGACCGTAGATACTGGAAGTATATTGCAGACCAATATTTTTCTGGGTCCGGAGGAGGAACAGGAATTTATGGAAAAGGTGATGCCAAACTCGCTATCTTCTCGTTGGACGCCCCTGTTTGCGGATGTGAATCCGAAAGGATTGAGCAAAAAAGTAGGGATCGATATTTTTTGTAAGCATTTTGGGGTGGAATTGGAGGAAACGATGGCCTTTGGTGATGGTGGTAATGATATTAGCATGCTGAAGCATGTGAAAGTGGGTGTAGCGATGGGAAATGCAAACCCGGAAGTGAAGGAAATTTCAGATTATGTGACGGATGATGTGGATGATGATGGGATCTGGAACGCGCTGAAAAAGTTTGAGGTGATTTAACGTCATCGTAAGTTTGTAGGGAAGTTATAGGAATTAAAGAAACAGAATATAATTTTGTATTTCATTTAGGATACAGCGAGAGAGGGAGTAAGATTTTTAATCGTCATTGGTCCTTGAGAGACCCTTCGCAATGTTAATCCCCCTCTCTTATTCCTATCATAAACTTGGACAGTTCATTAGGCCAGGAGCCTGTTTTTACGATTGATAAGTTATGATAAGAGCTGCTGTAATCCACAAAAATGGTATACAAAGATGGTAACAGGTATTGATTGTTCAAAGGATTATTTTGACATTTCTGT